>JAGPGE010000767.1 GCA_018056145.1 Armatimonadota bacterium | reverse complement strand
GTCGCTGATATTGAAGGGCTTGGGCACCAGCGCGTCCTCGGGGCCCTCCTCCGAGACATTGTAGCCCGACACCAGCACTACCGGAACGCTCGGGGCCGTGCGCTTCACCCTCTCGGCAAGCGCACGCCCGGTCATCCCGGGCATCTCGTGGTCGGTCACGACCATCACCGGCTCGCCGTCCCGCTCCCGCAGCACGCGTTCGATGATCGCCCAGGCATCAGACCCGTCTGCCGCCGGCAGGACCCGGAATCCCTCAGTCTCCAGCAGCCGCACGATGATGTCGCGCATGGCCTCCTGGTCATCTGCAACTACAACGACGCCGCCCTGAGCCCTGGGCTCCGGCTGGGCAGGGGGCTGCGCCGGCATCGGCGCAACGATCGGGATGCTCAGGCTGACTGTGGTCCCACGGCCGGGCTCGCTTTCGATCACAAGCTCGCCTTCATGCTTGCGGGCCACCTTCTGCGCAATGCTCAGACCCAGGCCCGTCCCGCGGTCGCTCTTTGTGGAGTAGAAGGCCTGGGTCGCGTTGGCAAGCACCTCCTCGGGCATGCCCGGGCCATCGTCCTTCACCCGTATCCACACATGATCCTGGGTGGCCTCGGTCTGTATCTCGATGCGCCCGGAGCCCGCGAGAGCGTCCAGGCTGTTCTGCACGAGGTTCACGAGCACATTGCGGATCGCGATCTCATCGCCCTTGACCACCGGCAGCGAGCGCAGGCTGGTGACCAGTTCGACATTCCCTGCGTGGGCTGCGACCTTGTCCCGGGTGAGGTCCGCCACGGCGAGCACGAGGTCGTTGATGCGCACGTCCTGGGGTTCCCTATTGATGTTCGCCCGCACGTAATTGCGAATCTGCTGGAGCGTGGACGTGCAGTCCTGTGCGGCGCGCACGATATTGGAGGCCCAGTGGTCCACGTCCTCGCGGTTCGCCTGCTCCTGGGTGCGGACGCGCTCCAGAAGGAACTGGGCGCTGGTGAGGATGACGGTGATCAAGTTGTTCAGGTCGTGGCTGACCTCGGCCGTCACCTCGCCCAGTTCACACAATTGTTGGAATGAGGCGAGGTCGTCGCCAAAGGACTGTTGGAAGCGCTGGAGGGTCTCGATCGCTTCCCCGACACCGTTACCCTGAGAGCCCGCAATTGCGCCGGCCTGCGCGACGAGGTTTTTCGTCATGGTCTCGAGTTGTGCGGCCAGGACCTGGGCGTCGTGGTCACGCCGGCGCGAACTCAGGGCTTTCTCCACGATCTTCTCAACGTCCGCCACGGAGTAGGGCTTGATCAGGTAGTCCACCGCACCCAGACGCAGGGCAAGGCGCGCGGATTCCACCGCCGCGTAAGCGGTGATGATGGCCACCTCGACCTCGGGATGGGCAGCCTTGATCCGCTTCATGACCTCGGTCCCGTCCATGCCCGGCATGCGCAGGTCAAGAAACACCAGGTCGGGAAGCTCTCGCTCAACTTCGCGCAGCCCCTCTTCCCCACAAGACGCGGTGCGCACGTCGTGATCCTGCTTGAGGATCTGGCGCAGTGACTCGCGCGGCCCCGGCTCGTCATCGACGATCAGAATCTTACCCCGCATATCAACCAGGCCTCTTGTGTAGCGTTAGGTCCCTGCCCTGAGCGACCGGGATCAGAGAGATTCGGAAGACCATCTCATTCTTGTCACGGTACGCATCGAGAGCCCCTCCTTGGCTCTCAACGAGCCTTTGGCTTGCCGACGGCCCCAAGTCGATGTCGGGGTGGTCGATGACGTAGGAAGGCTCCAGCACCGACCGCGGGTCCATTCCCTCGATGTCTTCCACGGGCGTGCGGATGTAGATGGCCACCGGCTGCTCGCCCTCGGGCCCGTCCTGCAATTCCGCCTTGACCGTCACGTTCTGGCGGTTCGGGCCAACGCTGTACCTGAGAAGGTGGGCGATCGCCGCGGCCATCGCGTTGCTGTCCACATTGACCGGTGGCAAAGCCCCGTTCGCCAGTGTCTGGATCCGCTGGGCTGCGTGTTCATCCAGAAGCAATACGCGTTCCACCGCAAGCTGCAGCAGCTCTGATACGTCCGTCAATTCGCGGGTAGTTTCGGGCGGATCGGCGATGGAAACCAGCTTGTTCACGAGGTCGTCCAGGCGGTGCACATCGCGCCGCACGTGCTCGGCCCAGAACTCGCGGAACTCGGGGTCCTCGTACCGGCTGGGCAGGAGTTCGGTGAAGGTGCGGATCGTGGCCAGTGGGTTCTTCAGTTCATGGGCGAACCGCGCCACGATCTGGCTGATGACCTCGTTGCGCTCGGCCTTGCGCTTCTCCTGTGCCAGAGCCTTCTCCGCCGAGATGTCCTCGACCAGCATCATGCTTCCGATCAGCTGGTTGTTCTCATCCAACAGGCGCCGGGTCCAGATGCGCAGCTCCCGGGTGCCCGCGAGAATGGTGACTTCCTCTCGGGACCGCTCCTCACCATAGCGCAGGCAGGCGTACAGATGGTCTCCCAGCGGCGCCGGGAGCACCCGCATGTCGCGCCCGACCACACTGTCGGCGCCGAGCCCGAGCACTTCCGCCGCGTTCGGATTGCAGACCACGATGGTCCCGTCCATCTGCAGGGTGATGACCCCGCTGGCCATGGTGGACAGGACCTGGTCGATGTAGTTGTTGCGCGACTGCAGCTCATTGTGCAGTTCGCTCACCCGCACGGCCGACGCGAAGCTGGCCGCCAGCATGAGCAGCGACTCCGCCTCATCCATGCGGTACGGGCCGCCGATGGCCTTGGGGCCCAGGACGATCAGGCCCTGCAGGACCCCGCGGCTAAGGACGGGCACGGCCAGCACGCCGCCACACAGCTCGAGTTCGCGAATCGCCTCGGAACCCTCGGGCACCCCGGCAAGCGCGTCCATCGTGACGAGACCGCGCACCCGCTGGAGGTGATTGGCCAGGGGGCCGGTCACCGACAGCACGCAACTGCTCTCCACCGACGGGTGCAACCCTTCGGC
>JAGPGE010000766.1 GCA_018056145.1 Armatimonadota bacterium | reverse complement strand
TAACCTTGCCCACTTTCGGGCTCCCTGCCAGTCGCGAGCCCATCGCGCCGCCCGCGCCGGTGATCACCTGCACGACGCCCGGCGGGAAACCAACCTCCTGGGCCAGCCGCCCAACCTCCAGAGCGGTGGACGGCGACGAGGACGCGGGCTTGAAGATGATGCAGTTGCCCGCCGCAAGGGCCGGCGCGCCCTTGATGGAGAGAATCAGGATCGGGAAGTTCCAGGGAGTAATGGAAGCAACCACGCCGAAGGGCTCCCGCACCGTGTAGCCGAATGTCTCGTGCGGTGTGACCAGGACTTCGCCCTCAATCTTGTCCGCGAGGCCCGCGAAATACCGGAAGGTGTCGGCGGTTGCCGGGATCTCGCCGGTGCTCTGGGTCAGGGGCTTGCCCATGTCCAGCGATTCCATCCGGGCCAGTTCCGGCGTCATCTCCTCGATGGCGTCCGCCAGCTTGAACAAGAGCCGCGCGCGCTCCGCGGGGTGAACCTTGCTCCAGGTCTCATAGTAGGCCTCGTAGGCCTTGTCTACCGCGAGGTCTACGTCTTCGGGCCCCGCCTTGGGCACCTGGCAGATGACTTCCCCATTGTGCGGGTTGATATTGTCCGACCACTCACCCGACTTCGCCTCCACCCACTCGCCACCGATGAGCATCTTCTTGCGTTCCATCTGCGCCGTCTCCTCCAGACGTGTGATCAAACGCGAATTCGCGGTCCAGCAGGTCGGCTAGAGCGTGAGCGTGACCTTCGTTACCCCGCGCGGGGCGTCCGGGTCGATGCCCTTGTGCAGCGACAGGTGCAACGACAGCAGCTGGCCCACCAGCACTTCAACCATCGGCGCCAGTTCCTCCGGCATATCCGGTATGTGGATGCCGATGGTGGCCTCGTGGAGAAGCTGTGGGTTGTTGGAGACCACGAAGGTCTCGGCATCGCGGTCCTGCAGCGTCGTGAGCAGTTCAGCCATGGACTGCATTGCCTTGCCATTGGGGGCGAACACGAAGCACGGGAATCCGGGAGCAATCCCGGCCACCGGCCCGTGCAGGAAGTCGGCGCCGCTGTACGGGCTGGGGACAACCTGTGCGCACTGGGCCAGCTTGAGCGCGGTCTCCAGGGCGGACGCGAAACTCAGCCCTCGCCCCATCACCGAACAGTTGTTCATGTAACGGTACCGCTCGGCATGCTGCCGCACCAGACCCTCATGCGCCAAGACGGCCTGCATCCATTTGTGCACATCATAGATCCGCCGGGCCCGGTTGAGGTCGCCCGCCCAGAGAGTCGCCAACTGGTGCAGCACCGCAAGCGCGGTGGTATACGTCTTTGTGGCCGGAACGCTGGTCTCCTCCCGCGCGTAGGTCACCAGG
Organism: Armatimonadota bacterium; assembly: GCA_018056145.1. Lineage (GTDB taxonomy): Bacteria > Armatimonadota > Zipacnadia > Zipacnadales > JABUFB01 > JABUFB01. The sequence continues at coordinate 1,619 of JAGPGE010000766.1, read as the reverse complement.
AGATGGTCGGCGACATTCCGTATGGGCGAGTTCATGGTGTTGGTCAGGCCACAGGTCAATGCGCCGCGCTTACGCGCCATCTCAAGGAATTCCAGAACGCTGACGGACTCGCCTGACTGGGAAATGCCCAGCACAAAGGTCTTCTTGAACTCGAAGGGCACGTCGTAGACCGTCAGCAGCGACGGAGGCATCATCGTGGTGATCTTGTGAGTGATGATGCTGAAGGCATAGCGGCCGTACATGGCCGCGTTATCCGACGTCCCGCGGGCCACCAGAAGGACGTTGCCGATGTCTTCCTTGCGCAATTGGTCGGCGAGGGCGCGGATCCTGTCCGTGCCCGCCGCAAGGGTTGCGGTGATGGCATCGGGCTGCTGAATGATCTCGGTGCGCATACGCTCGCCTGCGCCGGTTTTCACTCGCATCGTGGTGGCTCCTGTGTGGAACAAGCGGCCTGGCCGGCGCTCCGGCAGGCCGTGGTCGCGACCTTACTATGATGGACCATGCCCGGTCCAAAGGCAAGACTATGGGCGCACAATTCCCTACAGCAGGCGGAGTTACCTCCCGGCGAGACATTCGAACCATGGACTCCGGGTGTGGCCCTCACGCCCCCTTTTCGTGTATCCTCCAGACCACGGAGGATTCGCCAATGATACGCGACGTTCACAGTCCCCTCTCCGAAAACGACCTGGTATTCTGCGACTTCGACGGCACAATCAGCGTGACCGACACCGGCATTGCCATCATCGACGCCCTCGGCCTGGACGAAGCCTGGGAAGTGGAGCACGAATGGCGCGCCGGGCGCATCGACTCCATGGAGTGCCTGCGCAGGCAGTTCGCCATGGTGCACCTGTCTCCGAAGGACCTGTATGCGCTGCTGGACACATTCCCCTTGCATGAGGATTTCCGGGACTTCCTCGAGTTCGTGCGCAGTCGCGGGGCACATCTCGTAGTGGTCAGCGATGGGCTGGACTTCTACGTGGACTACCTGCTCGGTCGAATCGGTTACGCCACCTGTGAAGGGGAGCGGGTGCTGGAAAGACAATATGACTGCATCCCGCGGTTCGCCAATCACGCGACCGTGGACGAGAGCGGCGTGCGCATCGAGTTCCCGCATAGGAGCCCGATCTGCTCGCAGTGCGGCAACTGCAAGCTCACCCACCTGTTCCGCCTGCGCCGCGAGTTCGCCCGAGTGATCTACCTCGGCGACGGTTTCTCGGACATGTGCCCGGCCCGCTATGCCGACGTGCTCTTCGCGAAAGACCATCTCGCCGAAGCTGCCCGGCGAGACGGCTTGCGTTACCACCCCTTCGAAAGTTTCGCGGATGTGATCCAGGTTCTCTCTTGAGTATCTGGGGCGCCGCGGGTTGAAACACTGAACCGGAATGGCAACCGAACGACCCGCAACCAGTCGCTCTGCCGGCCGCGCCCTGTGGGTGATCCTGGGCGTGGCCTTCCTCGTGCGTCTGATCGTGGTTGTCGCCGCCTTGCGCGACCCGAGCATCCCCCCTTCCACCGACAACTATGTGGGCATGGCCGAACTGTGGCTGGAGGAAGGCTATTACAGCAAGGTCGAATGGCCGCCGGCATACACGTTCCTGGCGAAGCTGCTCCTGCTCAGT
>JAGPGE010000765.1 GCA_018056145.1 Armatimonadota bacterium | reverse complement strand
GTCCACGTACTTGAAGATCCCGGCGATGGTGTCATTGAGCATCACGCACGGGTGATACGGGTCGGCTTCACGACACACCTCCCACAGCCGCCGGCAGCGTTCGGGCAATGCCGGGCGCAGTTCCGGCTCGTCGGCCATGTACCACGCGAAGACCCCCGGATGGGCGCCGATCTCCGACACCCTCGCAGCCAGCGCCGCCGCGTCCGCCTCATTGAGCGGCTCGCCCCAGGCGGATGACGGGCTGATCATGCCACTGCGCGGGTACGGGTAGATCAGCGCATGCGTCCCCGCAGCGACCACCCGGTCCAGGAAATCGCGCAGGGCGTCGTTCGACAGGTACTGGGAGTTGTAGCTCTGCATCAGCCTGTACGCGTGGCCCTCCTCAGCCATCGCCTCGGGCGGTATGCTGAACCAGCCGAAGGGCAATACCGGTTCGCCGTTGTGTAGGAGAACGTTGTGCTCATCGATGCGCCATTCGTGTTCCACCTTCGGCAGCTTGCGGATGCGCCGCGACGCGCTGTGCAGGTCCTTGCTCGCCTGCGTATCCACCAGTCGCACGGTGAGGTCGAAGTCCGCCACCGGCAGGCCCTCCACCGGCATCTCGATACGGAGTTTCGGCTCTGCTTCGCGCGCAACCCTTGGCGCGGACATTCCCTCGGGCGCTTCGGAACCGTCGCTCAGATCCAGGTCCGCGATGACGAACAGACCCTCAAGCTGCTCTTCGGGCACTGCCAGCGTCACGTCGAACACGATCTGCTTCAGATCCTCGGTGGCGAAAATGCAGTCCCGGTACCACGGCCGCAGGATGTCCAGCGTTATGGGGCTGTAGCCTACATCCACCTGCATTGCCCGGACCGAAAGAAGTCGATCGGGCCGCGCGCGGTCGGCGAGTTCCATGCGCAGCGTCTGTTTGCCCTGTTCGGCCACGGGCACGCTGAACTCGTACTCGCGGTCCTGCCCGGCGTCGAGCCCGTCCTTCACCCACTCGCCGGCACTGTCGCCAAGCACGCCCCGGAACACGATGAACTGGAAGCGCGATCCGGCGTTCTTCACGTGGGTTTTCGCGCGGTAGATCAGTTTGCCTGCCGCGTCGGGCTGGATGCGCACCTCGTACGGGCTTTTGACCTCCCACAGGAACGCCCCGAAATCGGCGTCCCGCATCTTGAGCGCCGCATACAGCGATGGCTGGTGGAACCCGCCAGTGAGTGGGGAGTAAGTGCTCAACTCCTCGCCGGACACCCGCCGCGCACGGGTGACGTTGATCGCCCAGTCACCCCTCGAAGCGGCAGTCAGGCCCAGTTCGACCACCGGAATCCGCATCTCCGCGAACCATTTGCCCGCGCCCACGGTGGCCGCCGACTGGATTCCGCAGTCCCACTCCTGGCTGCGCACATGCCCGCCCTGGCGCATCTGCGCGTCGTAGATGGCGCCCAGTGAGTTCACCATGAAATGGTAGTACTCAATGCGCTCACCGGTTGGGTCGAGCATGACCTCAATGCAGTCATCGCTCCAGACTTTCCCGTCGCGTTCGGTTGCCGCGGCCTTCATATCAGCGATCTGCGGCTCGTCCAACTCCGCGCCGATGTACACGTTGGAAGCATCATGGCGCACTTTGAACCGCGTCTGGACCGGCGCGGGCTTCGCGGGGTTGTCCAGCATCGTGAATCCCGAGGACCACTCCCCGGTCTGCCAGGCGGCATCGTCGAGCTTCCCGTCGATGGCAATCGCGTCACCGGACGGAAGCGCGGTAACGGGTTGCGGTTTCGCCAGGAGTGGCGACGCAACCAGGCAAGCCAGCAGCAGGATGATGGGCGTATGCATCACAGGATCCCTCGCAGGCGAGACTTGGGTCGGCTTACCCACGGCTATTCCCCACAGGAGCAGGCGATTCCTTATCGGCACTCACAAGGTCTCCGGCCGGATGCGTGGAAACACTCCCGCCGTGAGCCGCAATGCCGCATGCGGGAGGCCAGTTTGTGAATTTGCTCTGGGGCGAGAACACCTGGGAAGACATCGCGCAGGCGGCGCGCGACGGCGCCATCGCCGTCGCGCCTTTCGGTTCCACCGAGCAGCACGGACCCATGCTGCCGGTGGATACGGACATCCACATCGCCGACCGCCTTGCCCTGGATGGCGCCCGAGCCGCGCGGGACAAGTACGGCATCCCAGTGCTGGTCCTGCCCACAATGCCCTTCGGACTGGCGCTGCACCACATGAGCTTCGCCGGGACGGTCTCCTTCCAGCCCGAGACTTACGTGATGGCAATCGCCGACATCTTGCGGTGCGTGATCAAGCACGGGTTCCGCAGGATTGCTGTCGTCAGCGGACACGGAGGTAATGAGCCTGCGCTGCGTCTGGGCATTGAGAAAGTGGTGCATGAGTTCGCCCAGACGATGCCCCTGCGCATCGCCCTGTTCCTCGGACACCGGGACCCGGTCTTCGCGAAGCTCTCGCCCGAAATCTGGCGCGGCGAACCCTCCGAGGGCCAGCCGGGCATTCACGCCAGCCGCTGGGAGACGTCGGAAACCCTCGCAGACCGCCCGCACCTTGTGAAGCGCGGCAGGATGGTGCGACCGGAGATGAAACGCACCACCGTGCCGGAGTTCGACTGGCGCACCCAGGAGATCACCGAGACCGGCGCCTTCGGCGACCCATCACTTGCCCGGGCCGAGCTTGGCGAGAAGTGCTGGGATGCCTGGGCTGAAGCGGTCGGCCAGTTCATCAAGCGCCTTGCGGACGAACCTCTCGGCAGCTGACGCGCGCAAACGGAGGCAACATGGACCCGAAGTGGCATATCGCTTTCTGCAATGTGACCTACACTGAGTACGCGGGCGTCACTTACCACGAGTACTACGGCTCGCCTTCGGTGATGCTGGAGGCCCAGCTTGCCGCGAAGGAGTACGCGGAGCAGCGCTTCGGCGTGGGGCGGTTCATGCACCCTGGGGTGGACATGCCAAGCTGCGCCCAGGCATCCTTCCTGGG
>JAGPGE010000072.1 GCA_018056145.1 Armatimonadota bacterium | reverse complement strand
ACCAGCCCACGCTGCGCGGCATCGCTGCCGCCATCGCCGAAGCGGCCCATACCGGCGTTGAGATCGGTCTCATCATCGGTGGCGGGAATCTCTGGCGCGGCGCCGAGGTGGCCGACGTCGGCATGGATCGCGCCACTGCCGATTACGCCGGCATGCTTGCGACAGCAATCAATGCCATTGCGCTCCAGGATGCCCTGGAGCGCGATGGCGTCGATACCCGGATGCAATCGGCCATTGAGATGCGCGAAGTGGCCGAGCCCTTCATCCGCCGCCGCGCCATGCGGCACCTGGAGAAAGGCCGGGTCGTCATCTTCGCCTGCGGCACTGGCAACCCGTTCTTCACCACCGACACCGCCGCCGTCCTGCGCGCCACCGAGATCGGGGCCCAGGTGATCCTCAAGGCCACCAATGTGGACGGCGTGTTCGACAAGGACCCCCGCAAGAGCCCGGACGCAGTGATGTTCGACACCATCGCCCACCACGAAGCCCTGACCTGCGGGCTGCGCGTGATGGACACCACGGCATTCGCGCTGGCCATGGAAAACGGGCTGCCCATCGTGGTGTTCAACATCACGGACCCGCGGAATATCGCCCGGGCCTGTGCGGGCGAACCCGTGGGCACCCTTGTTTACACCCCCCCGAAGGAATAAACTCTCCAGCGTCGAATAGGTGTTACGCGTCAGGGCGCCCTGCCCATGTGCGGCCGCGCCGGAGGTAGGTGCGCCCATCCCGGACGGCAGGGACGTCCGCTCGCAGACGCGCGAGTTTGCTCGCCCGCGCGTGTTTGCACGCCACCGCACGAAGGAGGCCGCGCAATGGACAAAGTCATCGACGATGCGGAAAAGAGGATGCACAAGGTCAAGGAAAAGCTGGAGCACGACTACTCTACCGTGCGAACGGGACGGGCATCTCCGGCGCTCTTGGAACGCGTCAAGGTGAGCTACTACGGCAGCGAAATGCCGATCAACCAGCTGGCCACCATCGGCATCCCCGAGGCCCGGATGATCGTCATCACCCCGTGGGACAAAGGCGCCATCAAGGCTATCGAGAAGGCGATCATCGCTTCCGACCTGAGCCTCACGCCCAGCAGCGACGGTGTGGTCATTCGACTGGAAATCCCCTCCCTCACAGAAGAGCGCCGCACGGAACTGAAGAAGCTGGTAGGGCAGATGGCCGAGGACGCGCGAATTGCCGTGCGCAATATCCGCCGGGACGCCAATTCCAGCATCGACAAGATGGAGAAGAACCACACCATCTCCGAGGATGACGCCGCGCGCGGGAAGAAGGAAGTCCAGGAACTCACAGACAAGGCCATCGCCGAGATCGACAAAGTTGCGGAAGCCAAGGCCGCGGAGGTCATGGAGACTTGAGCGCCCGGCCGCCCGACGTGACCGCCTGCCAGCTTCCCCGCGCCCTTGAGCTGTTGGCGTGCGGGGGCTGGACGGTGGCCCAGATCATCGAGACAGGGCCGCCCTCGGCGGGTCCCGGCCAGGGAGTCGCCCGGGTGGTGCGCCAGAGGCTGACGGACGGCGGATCGCTGCAGATCGTGGTGGCTTACCCGGAATATGGCCCGCGGACAGACCGCTGAACTTCCCGGCCGGGGCGTCTACGTGGTGCAGGTGGTGCTCGACGCGCCGCTCGACATCGCGGTGGGCAGCCTCGGCCGGCTGGTGTTCCCGCGCGGGTCGTATCTCTATGTCGGCAGCGCCCAGAGTAATCTTCCGGCGCGGGTCGCGAGGCATGCACGGCCCGAGAAGCCGCTGCGCTGGCACATTGACCATCTGACCACATCCGGCCGGGTTCCGCTCGCGTGGGCGTGGGAGAAGCCGGCGGAGTACGAGTGCCGGATCGCGGGGTGCCTGGGGCAGCGTTTCCCGGTGGTCGCCGGGTTCGGAGCCTCGGATTGCGCCTGCCCGGGACACCTGTTCCGTGCAGCGGCAGGCCCGGCGCTTCGCTGGATCACTGAATGCCTCGAGTCCCCGTGCGCACGGGTGCGTGTTGTATAACCATGGAATTGGTGACCCTAGGGTCACATTCGCTCCGATTCAGGTGAGAGCCTTGACCGACGCAACCAGGTGGTATGCCGAACTCGAAGGGTTGCAGATCCCCGAGCATTTGGCCATCGTCATGGATGGCAATGGCCGTTGGGCCCAGCAGCGCGGCCTGCCCAGAATTCAGGGGCACATCGAGGGCAGTAAGGCTACCAAGCGCGTGGTGCTTGCCTGCGACGAGATTGGCATTCGCTTCGTCTCCGTGTACGCTTTCAGCGTGGAGAACTGGCGGCGGCCCGCCCAAGAGGTCGAGGGCCTGATGAAGCTCATCGAGCACGCCCTGCGCTCGGAGATCGACGAACTGCACGGACGCAACTGCCGCTTCATGGCCTCCGGGCGCCTGCACGAGCTGCCCGAAAGCCTCCAGCGGGCGGTGCGCGAAGGCACGGAACTGACCGCCGGCAATACGGGATTGACCCTGAACATGCTGGTCAATTACGGGGGCCGGGCCGAGATCGTGGATGCCGCGCGGAGTCTCGCGCGCAGGGCCATGGATGGCTCGCTGGCCCCGGAAGACATCGACGAGGCCTGCGTTTCGCAGGCAATGTACTCGCCCCACGTCCCCGACCCTGACCTGGTTCTGCGCCCGGGCGGGGAGTTCCGGCTGAGCAACTTCTTGCTCTGGGAAGTGGCCTACAGCGAAGTGGTCGTCCTGCCCACGCTGTGGCCCGACGTTCAGCGCGAACATCTCGTGGAGGCGATCAAGGAGTTCAACCGCCGCGAGCGCAGGTTCGGCGGACTGTCGTTTGACGGGGGAGTGGACTGAGCCGCCTGGCGGGGCTCTGCCGCATTTCCGCATCCTTGGGTCTGACCGCGAAAGGTGGGTGGGGCATGCCATCCGGGCGCGGTCCCCTCGTCGACCCCGCGCCGCAATGCCGCGGGCCCTCTGCCGTAGCCTCACAACCCGCGAAGCGGGCGGCAAGGCCACACTCAGGACGGGAAGGCGCGGAAATGCTCAGGCCGGCGTTCAGACGGCGGGTGATTACCGCCAAAATCCGGTCCGCCGCCGCATCATTGACGCTCCGGTGGCGCGGGCATATAATAGCAACCTAGGCGTATCGGCCATTGAGTCCGACTTCCTGCTGAGACTGGCTTTGGGACACAGTACGAGCCTACGCTTGTCGCGGCTTGAGACGGTCGGGTTTGAGCGGAAGGCAGAATCGCAGCCTTGAGGGCGGAAACTATCTCGGTTGGCACCGAGATCCTGCTGGGCGAGATCACGGACACGAACGCTACGTATATCTCGCAACATCTCGCGGGAATCGGTGTAGATCTCTACTTCAGGCACACCGTAGGCGACAATATGGAGCGGCTCGTCGGGGTCCTGCGGACCGCGATGAGGCGCAGCGATGTGCTGATTCTCTGCGGGGGACTCGGCCCCACAGCCGACGACATCACCCGCGAAGCAATCGCCGAAGTCACCGGACGGCCGCTGCAGCGCGATGCAGCGGCTGTCGAGCATCTCAAGGAGTTCTTCCGGGCCCGAGGCAGAGTGGCCACGGAGAGCAACTTCAAGCAGTGCGAGACCCCCGCCGGCGGCGAACTGCTTGACAACACCTGCGGCACCGCGCCCGGCGTTTTCCTCGACCATGAAGGCTGCTGGTTTTTCGCCGTCCCCGGCCCGCCTCCTGAAATGCGCGAGATGATGCGGCTTTCCGTCCTGCCACGCCTGGCCCAGCGTGTCCGGGCCGAGGGCGGCGGCCTCCTGTACCGCCGGGTCCTGCGGCTTGCGGACATCGGCGAGTCCAATGTGGCCACGGAAATCGCGGATATCATCGAGACGCAGACCGACCCGACCATCGCCCTGTACGCCTCGCCGGGCGAAGTCAAAGTGCGCCTCGCAACCAAGTCTCTGGACGAGGCCGAGGCAGTCGCGAGGCTGGAGGCCCTTGAGGCGCGGATCCGCGAGCGCCTGGGCAAGTACGTTTTCGCCATCGACGACCAGGGGATGGAGGCCGGCGTGGGTGAGCTTCTCCGGCAGCGCGGGCTCACACTGGCCATCGCCGAAAGCTGCACTGGCGGGCTCATCGCCAACCGCATCACCGACGTGCCGGGGGCGTCCGACTACTTCTTGGCCGGGATCGTGTCCTACGCCAATCAGGCGAAGATGGACGTCCTTGGGGTGCCGGAAGCGGTCCTTGCCGAACATGGCGCGGTGAGCCAGGAGTGCGCGGAAGCCATGGCCCGGGGAGTGCGGCGGGTCGCGGGGAGTGACTACGGCATCGCAACAACCGGCGTCGCGGGCCCCGGTGGCGGTACCGAGGAGAAACCCGTGGGGCTGGTGTACATCGCACTTGATGGGCCTTCGGGGACAGTATGCGACCGACAGCTGTGGCCGGGGACCCGGGACCAGTTCAAGCAGCGGGTGTCCCAGATGGCCCTGAACATGTTGCGCAAGCAGATCATCGCCGACGGGGAAGGCACATGAGCGAGGGCAGCGAGGACCTGCGGCTGTTCTTCGCGGTCCCGATACCCGAGGGCCTGCGCGAGGCGGTCTGCCAGGTGCAGGAGACCCTGCGGCGCTGCGGCACGTCGGTCAAGTGGGTTGAGCCCGAGAATCTTCATTTTACCCTGAAGTTCCTGGGCGAGCTGCCGCCGAGCGCCTTGCCTGAGCTGGAACGGGTTGCGGGTGAAGTTGCGGCGCGGCATGCCCCGTTCGGGCTGACCATGCGCGGCTGCGGGGCGTTCCCCAGGCCGGCGGAAGCCCGGGCGGTCTGGGTGGCGGCGGCGGAGGGAGCGCAGGAGTTGACGGCGCTGGCCGAGGACCTGGAGAAGGCGCTTGCCCAGGCCGGGCTGGCCGCGCCTGAGCGCCGGCCTTTCAAGGCCCACGCCACCATCGGCCGCAACAGGACCCCGCAGCACAGCAAGGGCCTTGCGGCGGGGATCAAGCAGGCGGCGGCCACGGAGCTCGGGACGATGGCGGTGGATGAGTTCGTGCTCTTCAAGAGCGTGCTCACCCCGGCGGGCCCGATCTACACGGTCCAGAAGGCCTTCCGGCTGGGATAGGGGCCGGGCAAACGGCGGACAGGCAGGATTGCCTGTCCCACCAACGGCAGACGGCGGTCGCGGGCAAGCCCGCTCCAACAAGCAATCCGGGGGTTGGGCGCGAAGAGATCAGCAGCCTTCCGCCGTGCAGCCCCGACAGGGGCGACAGCTCTTTGCCACCAGTGTGAACTGGTGGAAACCGGCCCGACGACCGACGGCGGACAGGCAGGATCGCCTGTCCCACCAACGGCAGACGGCGGTCGCGGGCAAGCCCGCTCCAACAAGCGGTCCGGGGGTTGGGCGCCAAGAGATCAGCAGCCTTCCGCCGGGCAGCCCCGACAGGGGCGACAGCTCTTTGCCACCAGTGTGAACTGGTGGGATCAGGCCCGGCCAACGGCCACGCAGGATTGCCTGTCCCACCAACGGCAGACGGCGGTCGCGGGCAAGCCCGCTCCAACAAGCAATCCGGGGGTTGGGCGCCAAGAGATCAGCAGCCTTCCGCCGTGCAGCCCCGACAGGGGCGACAGCTCTTTGCCACCAGTGTGAACTGGTGGAAACCGGCCCGACGACCGACGGCGGACAGGCAGGATTGCCTGTCCCACCAACGGCAGACGGCGGTCGCGGGCAAGCCCGCTCCAACAAGCGGTCCGGGGGTTGGGCGCGAAGAGATCAGCAGCCTTCCGCCGTGCAGCCCCGACAGGGGCGACAGCTCTTTGCCACCAGTGTGAACTGGTGGAAACCGGCCCGACGACCGACGGCGGACAGGCAGGATTGCCTGTCCCATCAAAGGCAGGCGCCAACAGCCCGGCACTTTCTGTCGGGCGACAGTCGCACAAATAGGACGGGGGGTCTGAAAAACACCATGGCTGCAGGCAAGAAGACGCCTGAGGACAAGGCGAAGGCGCTGGACCAGGCGCTGTCACAGATTCAGAAGCAGTATGGCGAGGGCGCGGTCATGCGCCTTGGGCAGGAGCCCACAAACCTCGCGGTCGAGGTCATCCCCACCGGCTCGTTGGCCCTGGACATCGCCCTGGGCGCGGGAGGGCTTCCGCGGGGCCGCATCGTTGAGATTTACGGCCAGGAGGGTTCGGGGAAGACCACCCTGACCATGCACGTGCTGGCGGCCTGCCAGCAGATGGGCGGCACGGCGGCCTTCATCGACGCTGAGCACGCTTTCAGCCGGGACTACGCCGCCCAGCTTGGCATGGACCTGGATAACCTTCTGGTCTCTCAGCCCGATACCGGCGAGCAAGCCCTGGAGATTTGCGACGCGCTGATCCACAGCGGCGCCGTGGATGCGATCGTCGTGGATTCCGTGGCGGCCCTGGTGCCGGCAGCGGAACTCGAAGGCGACATGGGCGACTCCCACGTGGGCCTGCAGGCCCGGCTCATGAGCCAGGCCCTGCGGAAGCTGGCCGGGTCCGCCTCCAATTCCGGTACGGTGGTTGTGTTCATCAATCAGATTCGCGAGAAGATCGGGGTCATGTTCGGCAATCCGGAGACCACTCCCGGTGGCCGGGCGCTGAAGTTCTGGGCTTCGGTGCGGCTCGAGCTGCGCCGCTCGGAATCCCTGAAGCGCGGCACTGACATCATCGGCAACCGCGTATCGGTGAAGGTCGTCAAGAACAAGATCGCGCCGCCTTTCCGAAAGTGCGAGTTCGACATCATCTACGGGCTTGGCATCTCTCGCTTCGGCAGCATCCTCGACGAGGCCGTGAATCTTGATCTCGTCGAGAAGTCGGGAAGCTGGTTCAACTACGGCGAGGAGCGGCTGGGACAGGGGCGGGACAATGCGGTGGAATTCCTGGCCGCCACGCCGGACATCGCGAATGAACTTGAGATGAGAATACGCCAGGCGCACAACCTGCCGATCCCCGCTTACCTGACGGCCGGGGCAGCTGAGCAGGCCGCGGGGGAAACCCTCGACATCGAGGGGGAGTAGGGGCTCCGGGCCCCCGATCCGTTCCCACAAAGGTGCGGGCTGTATGCGCTGTCAAGCGCACAGGGCCGTGCACAAGAGCGGGACGTTTCCGTGGGGCCCCGTCGTCTGGACAGCGACGACACCCCGCGGCTGGGGGAGTCCGGCCCCGCGCAGGCAGTCGGCAGGCGCCAGCGCCATAAGGAGGGAGTGATCCGTGAGCGCGCCGGGAACGGTGACGTCTATCCGGCCGCATCCCAAGCGCCCCAGTCACTACACGGTAACCATCGAGGGCCAGGAGGAACTGGTCCTGCATGAGGACGTGATCGTCGCCGTCGGGCTGACCGCGGGCAAGCAATTGACGCCCGACATGCTGGACCGCATCACCCACGAGGACCAACTGTTCCGGGCGCGCGACGCGGCGCTGAGACTGCTCAAGGTCCGGGGCAGGAGCGAGTGGGAGCTTGAGCGGTCCCTGGCCCGCAAGGGGTTCAGCCCCGAAGTTGTGTCCGCGACACTGGCGAAGCTTGAAAACCTGGGTTTCGTAGATGACGCGTCTTTCGCCCGTGATCGCGCCCAGAGTCTCCTGCGGCGTCACATTGGACGGCAGGGATTGCTTTACAGACTCCGGGAGAGCGGAGTGAGCGAAGAGGTGGCGAGGGGTGTGGTGGCGGAGGCACTGGAGGACGTGGACGACGTACAACGCGCAACGGAAGCACTCACAAAGCGCTTGAGACGGTGGGAGGACCTGCCCGGGGACAAGCGGCGGGCCCGTGCCTACCAGCACCTGTATCGGCTCGGTTTCGACCCGGACACCATCTTGAGCGCCCTTCAACGGGCCCTGGCGGATGACTCGGAAACGGAGGACCTCTGAGTCGCCCCCTGGCAGTCAGCGGGCTGGCAAGAACTGCCCGGCACGGCACTCGCCGAGCCTCCGGGGCCTGCCATTCAATGGAGGTGATCCACGATGGACCCCATTGCCATCGTGATAACCGTAATATCTGTCCTTACAGCGATTGCCGGAATTGTCTTCGGCCTCACCCGGTCGAAGAGCGCCGTACAACAGTCAGACCAAGCACGGGACGAAATCCAGTCCCAGCTCGAGGACCAGCGCAAGCAGATCGAGGCGGAGCGGCGGGAGCTGAGGCTCCAGGCGAAAGAGCAGGAAATCAAGCTCAAGGAACGCGTCGAAGCCGAAGCCCAGAAGAACAGGAGCGAACTCGAGGAGGCCAAGAGGCGCCTCGAAGACGCCAAGAAGCGCCTCGATGACCGGGAGGACAATCTCGACAAGCGCAAGTCCGAGATCGACAAGCGCGCCAGCGAGCTGGATAAGCGCCAGCAGAAGCTCAAGGAGCTTGAGGAAGAAGCCCAGAGGCTGGTGGAGAGCAGGCAGCAGGAACTGGAGCGGGTCGCACAGATGACCCGCGAGGAAGCCCGCGAGCTTATCCTGTCGGACGTGGAGAAGGAAACCCGCCAGGACTGCGCGCAGCTCATCCGCCGCATGGAAGAAGAGGCACGCAGGGAAGGCGAACGCAGAGCTGCCGAAGTCGTGGCCGCAGCCATTCAGCGCTGCGCCGTGGACCAGACCACCGAGACAACCGTGTCCGTGGTGCCCCTTCCCAACGACGAGATGAAGGGCCGCATCATTGGCCGCGAGGGACGCAACATCCGGTGCTTTGAGCAGTTCACCGGCATCGACCTGATTGTGGATGACACGCCGGAGGCTGTAGTGCTCTCCGGCTTCGACCCGGTGCGCCGCGAGATCGCGAAGGTCGCGCTGGAATCGCTCACCTCCGACGGCCGCATTCACCCAGGCCGCATTGAGGAAGCGGTCGAGCGCGCCCGCAAGCAGACGGAAGAGCGCATGCAGGAGGCCGCGGAAGCCGCGATCATGGAGGTCGGCATCACCGGCCTGCACCCCGAGATCATGCGGATGCTGGGCAAGCTGCGCTACCGCACGAGTTTCGGGCAGAACGTGCTGAAGCATTCCATCGAGGTCGCGCACCTCGCCGGGATGATGGCTTCGCAGATCGGCGCACGGGTGAATATCGCCCGGCGCGGCGGCCTGCTGCATGACATCGGCAAGGCGGTGGACTACGAGCGCGACGGGACCCACACCCAGATTGGCGCCGAGGTTGCCAAGGCGCGGGGCGAGTCACCCGAGATCGTCCACTGCATCGCCGCGCACCATGACGATGTGGAGATGGACTCGGTGGAGGCTGCTCTCGTGCAGGCCGCCGACGCGATTTCCGCCGCCCGGCCCGGCGCGCGCCGCGAAACCCTGGACGCTTACATCAAGCGCCTGGAGGGTCTCGAGACCATCGCGCGCAATTTCGAGGGCGTGGAGCAGGCCTTCGCGATCCAGGCCGGCCGCGAGGTGCGGGTCATCGTGAAGCCGGAGCGTATCGACGACCTGGCGGCGCTGAACCTCGCAAAGGGCATGGCCTCGCGCATCGAGGGCGAACTGGACTACCCGGGACAGATCCGGGTGACCGTTATCCGCGAAACCCGGGCCGTGGAGTACGCGAAGTAACAGAAGCGATGCAGAGCGAAAACCCAGGCCGGGGCCGGGATTTTCCGGCCCCGGCCTTCTGGTCTGCGGCGGCTGTTGGGCGCCACCCAATTTCAACGGCGTGCTTCGGCCAAACGAGCACTGCCTTGGCTGCGCCGGCAGTGGCGCCCGCTTCTCGTGTCTTCCCCCTCATCCTCAGCGAGCGACAGCCTGCGGTCGCCGCGAGGCAGAGGGGAAAGCGCGTCGGTCACGACGCGCGGTGGTGAGGCCGCCTTTGGTCGTCACATTCTCGATTGGGAGACCCTCTCGTGAAAATCCTGCTTGTCGGGGATGTTGTGGGAAGGCCTGGGCGCCATGCGCTGCAGGCGATCCTACCGCGGTTGCGGGAAGACCTTGCCTGCGAGTTCGTCATCGTCAATGGCGAGAACTCCGCCGCCGGGTACGGGATCACGGAACGCACCGCCTGCGAGATCTTCGACGCGGGCGCCGACTGCATCACCACGGGCAACCACGTCTGGGCGCAGAAGGAAGCGGAGCACCTGCTGGAGATCGACCGCCGCATCCTGCGCCCGGCCAACTATCCCCCGGGTGCTCCGGGTATCGGCCACGCAGTGTTCGAGACAGGCGGCGGGCAGCGCGTGGGGGTCATTAACCTGCTGGGCCGCATCTTCATGGAGACGGTGGACTGTCCTTTTCGGGTTGGCTCGAAGCTGGTGGATGAACTGGCCCCGACATGCGACGCGGTGATCGTGGATTTCCACGCTGAGGCGACTTCCGAGAAGACTTGCCTGGCGTACTATCTGGACGGGCGCGCGACCGCGGTCATCGGCACCCATACTCACGTGCAGACCGCCGATGCCCAGGTGTTTCCGGGAGGCACCGTCTTCATCTCCGATGTCGGGATGACCGGGCCCCTTGGCACCTGCATTGGCGTCAAGCCGGAGATCGTGTTGCGCCGGTTCCTGTCAGGCATGCCCGCGCGGTTCGACGTGCCCAAGGGAGGGCCGGCATTTCTGAGCGCGGTGCTCATCACAACCGGGCCCGCAAGGGGCCTTCCCGCGGCGATAGAGGCCATGCGCATCTTGACGAATGGCGCGGAGCAGGTATGATAGATGCTTGGGGCAAGCCGCAGTCGCCGCAAGCAGACGCCTTACCGCCGATACGCAATCATTGAATGAAGCAAGAGATGCTGCTGCCGTGACGAGCCCAGGGCTGGACGGGGCGCAGCCGGTCCCGCGAGGGACCGGTGTCCAGGCTTGTTGCGGGTAAGGGGGATGCACCGTTGAGTTGTCTGAAAGTCGGCTCCCAGTCGGACCCGAACAAGGTTGCCGGGGCACTCGCGGGGACCATACGCGAGCAGGGCAAGGCGGAGATGCAGACCATCGGGGCAGGGGCGCTCAACCAGGCCATCAAGTCGATCGCCATCGCCCGGGGCTTCCTTGCGCCGGCGGGGATCGACCTGGTGTGTTTCCCGGCTTTCGTGGATGTGGACATCGACGGCAGTGAACGGACGGCCATCCGTCTGTTCGTCATGCCTCGGTAGCCACGACTTCCGCGCCGGCAGAGCAGGCTGGACCGCAACCGGGACGGAGCGACCGCATGTGGTCGCGAGACGCGCCGTGCCCCACTGGGGCTTGAGCGCATCTCTATCCGGCCCGGTTTTCGTTGTTCTGGGGCCCGCACACTTTCATGGCGGCGGCGAGACAGCCGCCGGGACCATCAAAGCTCAACCTTGTCGTCCGGAGCGTACGGGGCCTTGATGAAGATGATGCGGATATCTCCGTCGGTGTCGTTGATAATGTCGTGCCCTTCGCCCGGCTCCAGCTTGAACACATCGCCCTCGGTTACGCGGATCGATTCCCCGTTGATCACGATCTGCGGTGCGCCACATTCGAAGTAGAAGGTCTCCTCCACCGTCTGATGCTTGTGGGCTCGCAGGGCCTGCCCGGGCTTCAGGACGATGATCCCCCATTCGTAATGCGGCCCGCGGAACAGGTACTTCGGGCCATGGTCGCCGTGGCGAAACTCCAGGTCGCGTTCGTTTACGAGGTCCATCGGGTGCCTCCGGGGTGTGGAATTGGCGCGTTGGCGGTGCTGGCCGTTTGCGTCGCGCGCCATGAAGGGTACAATAGGCGCACTACCGATGGAAAGGGGTTGCTCGAAGATGACCCGCATCGCAGTTGTGTTCGCGCTGCTGGCTCTGCTACTGGCCGGAGGCGCCGTTGCCCAGGATGAGGAGGCGCCCACTGTCCAGAAGATCACCGGACCGCACAACCCGTTCACACTCCTGCTGCCGATGGACTGGAAGTTCCGGGCCTTCGAGAGCGTTGTCGAGGAGGAGAACGTGAAGACGGAGCGGGCAGTGTATGTTTTCGGCGACAAGATGCTGCCCACCGATAACATCGACCTGTGGTGGTCCGCGGTCGCCGAGCCGACCATCGCCACCGGGGCTGCTTCCGTCCACCGCGTGGTGCTCGCGGAACCGCTCACTCCCGAAGCACTGCCTGCGCTGCTGGAGAAGGACCCGCGCAAGCCGCCGAACACCAAGGGCGAACTCAAGCAGCTTGGCAAGTACATGGCGCTCGTCGCGAAGGCCAACCTACAGGGCTTCGTCATGAGCAGCGTCTACATTGTGAACGGCAAGGTGATGTACCTGGGGTTCATCAACGGGCCGGAGGCGCTGGTGAACCCGAAGATGGAGGGTTTCATTAAGATCATGTCCAGCCTCGAGGCGCCGGACGTGGCTCCCGTGAAGCCCGCGGAGCCACCTGCCGCGCCCGCCGAATGATTGGAGAGAGCCGGTGACAGACGCGCCGCAAGGGCGAGAGCCCCAGGCCCCCACTCACATCTACCTGTATGACGAACCGGATGCCGCGGGTCTCGATGTCTCCGAGATCGGCGGCTATCTGGCGTCCATGTTCCCGAAAGCCGAAGTGGAGACACGCCGGGACTTCTTCACTCACCAGTTTGCGCGCTTCAGCCCGGAAGAGCAGGCGCAACTGGAGCCGGAAGTCGTGCGGCAGCTTGAGATCGCCCGTGTGGAGGACCTCGCGGGCGAGTCCGGGGCGCTGATCGGCGCTCCCCTGCCGCCCGAGGAGCTTGGCCTGGAGTTCGTCTTCGATGCCGCGCGGTTCCGGGCGATTCTGCGGCTGCTGGTCGACCCATCCGAAGCCGGCGCGGGTCACGTGCATATCGCGCTGACCAATCACGCGCTGGGCGTGTGGCCGGGGGAAGGCAGCCCGTTCCGCCTGGGCATCCTTTTCACCGGGACGCCGGCAATCATCTCCCTGGTGGGCCTGGTGGAAGCCCTTCCGCGTCCGCGGGAGTACGACTTCAGGCGGGCGCAGATGGCGATCCTCGGGATGCCGGAAGAGGCCATTGAGGAGCTTGCCGACCAGTTCGCGGACCGCACCTTCGGTTATGCCGACCCGCGCATCAATGAGGTCTGCAAGGGCTACGCGCTCATGGCGTGCGTGCATGAGATCACGGGTGAGGAGTCCTGCCCGGACCCGGATTGCCGCCTGCACGCGGCGCAGAATCAGGAGGAACTGATCCGCCTGCAATGCGAGAGCGCGACTCTCTGCGACCGGCACCGGGAGCTGCTTGCGGGGCTGGGGTGAGGGAGCGCCCGGGCAAGGTCGGTGGAGGCCTGGACCTTACAGTTGGGTTGACACAAAACGCCGGACCCGCATGGGTTCGGCGTTGCCGTTACCCCGTGACCATTCTTCCCCTCGTCCTGAGCAGAGGGCCCGCCCGCGGTCGCCGCGAAGGTGCGGGGCAGACG
>JAGPGE010000071.1 GCA_018056145.1 Armatimonadota bacterium | reverse complement strand
GGTGGCATGCCGGCACATGAGGCGGAACTCGCCCAGTCGCTCCAGCTTGCCATGGACGCCGGGAACTCCGTGATGGCCTGGGAGCATACCGGCCTGTTCGTGGATATCGACAAGCCCTGGCATGTGCTCGAAGCCAACCATGCTCTCGCGCAGTACCTGTGCGGCCGCCTGACGGAGAGCCGCATCGCACCGGACGCCCGCATCCATGACGGCGCGGAGATCGGCGGCCACGTATGCCTGGGGCCGGGCGCGGTCATCGGCAACCGTGTGGTGATCCAGGGCAATCTCATCGCCGGCGCCGGCACCCAGATCACCAACGGGGCGATCCTCGGGGGAAACTGCGTGCTGGGCAGCAAGGTCCGGTGCAAGGACTACTGCCAGGTGGGCGGCGGGGCCTGCGTGGGGTCGGAATCGCTCATCGGCCACGGCGCGGAGCTGGGCGGGGTGCTGTTCGAAGGGGTCTATCTGTACCATTACTGCGAGATGGCCGGGGTTTTCGGAGCGCGACATGATGTGGGCGCGGCCACAGTCTGCGGCACCTTGCGCTTCGATGACGGTGATACGACGCATTTGGTCAACGGCCGCCGCGAGACCCCCGAAGTGGGCGCGAACGTGGCGTATTTCGGCGACTACACCCGCACCGGGGTGAACGCGATCATCATGCCCGGCGTGAAGGTCGGCGCATACTCTTGCGTGGGTCCGGGGGTTGTGCAGAGCGAGGACCTGCCGCACAACACCGTGGTGCTCGTGGAGCAGCAGACGGTGCGCAAAGAGTGGGGGCCGAACCGTTACGGCTGGTGATTTGGCCGGATCTCGCGAAAAACGGGGCCTGGACCCGTTGACACCGCACTGGGCCGTTGCTATACTCGCTCAGTAGCTCGTAAGTCCCCAGTGCCGTTCGAAGATTTCCCGAGCGCAACGTTCCTTGATTCCGACAGAAGCCTCCGGCACGTGTCCTGGTGGGGCAGGGGCGTCTGGGCACGGATCACGTGCATTGACAATAACCCCGGGTACAACACGTCAGGGGATTGCTCCGCACGTCGGTCTGCCAACGGCGGCGTTCCATCACATTGCAGCCGGGACCGGTAAATCAGAAGATGAGTGCGGATCGGGATCCTGAACGAACCGCCGCACAGGGCGGTCTGTCACGGACCGTTACGAGGGCATCCAAACATTATCGACGCCTTTCGCAGGCAATCCTCCATCGCATCGCCCGCATTCCATGAATCCCGCGCAAGACAGGCAAACGGTTGTGACTGAACGTCAGGGACATCGTGGCGAACGCGTCCTCGTGCTCGACTTCGGGGCGCAGTACGTCCAGTTGATTGTGCGGAAGGTCCGCGCGCTCAACGTGTACGCCGAGATCAGGCCGTACAATACGCCTGTCGAAGAGCTCCTCGCCGAAGAGCCGCGGGGGATCATCCTCTCGGGCGGCCCCGCCAGCGTGTATGAGGACGGCGCGCCAAAGGTGGACCGCGCCCTGTTCGAGGCGGGGATCCCCGTCCTCGGCATCTGCTACGGGCAGCAGCTCATGGCCCAGGTGCTGGGCGGCGTGGTCTCGCCGGGCGGCAGCCAGCGCGAATATGGCCGCCAGACGGCGGTCATCGAGCGCCCGGGCACCCTCCTCGAAGGCTGCGGTGAGCAGATGCAGGTCTGGATGAGCCACGGGGACAAGGTCACCCGGGTCCCCGATGGCTTCCAGGCGCTGGCTCACACCGAGCACTCGCCGGTGGCCGCGATGGGCGACGAATCCCGGCACCTTTACGGCGTGCAGTTCCACCCGGAGGTGCACCATACGCCCCTCGGTCAGACCGTGCTTGGGAACTTCCTGAAGCGCGCCTGCGGCTGCAGTGGCGACTGGAAGTCCTCGTCATTCATCGAAGAAGCCGTGGAAGACCTTCGCGCGAGAATCGGCGATGACCGGGTTCTGTGCGCGCTGTCGGGTGGGGTGGACTCTTCGGTCTGCGCTGCGCTGCTGGACCGCGCGGTGGGCGACCGCCTCCTGTGCATGTTCATCGACCACGGTCTCATGCGCAAGAACGAGCCCGAACAGGTGCGCGAGTTCTTCGGCAACCTCTTGGGCGAGCGCTTCGTGGCTATTGATGCCTCTGACCGCTTCCTGTCGAAGCTCGAGGGAGTCGAAGACCCCGAAGCGAAGCGCAAGATCATCGGCGAGACTTTCATCCGCACCTTCGAGGAAGAGAGCGAGAAGCTGGGCGATTTCCGCTTCATCGCCCACGGCACCCTCTATCCCGACGTCATTGAGAGCGGCGGAAGCTCGGGCGCGACCGATGTCATCAAGACCCACCACAATGTGGGCGGCCTGCCCGAGGACATGAAGCACGAGAACCTGGAGCCCCTGCGCTGGCTATTCAAGGATGAATGCCGCCGCGCTGGC
Organism: Armatimonadota bacterium; assembly: GCA_018056145.1. Classification (GTDB taxonomy): domain Bacteria; phylum Armatimonadota; class Zipacnadia; order Zipacnadales; family JABUFB01; genus JABUFB01. Next base: position 10,869 of record JAGPGE010000071.1, on the reverse strand, counting down.
CTGGAACTGGGATTGCCTGAGGAGATCGTGTGGCGGCAGCCCTTCCCCGGCCCGGGTCTTGCAGTGCGCATCATCGGCTCGGTTGACCGCGAGCGCCTGGCCCTGGTGCGCGAGGCGGACGCCATTGTGCGGGAGGAACTCAAGGCCGCCGGGCTGGAGCGCTCCGTCTCCCAGTGCTTCGCCGTCCTGGCGACCATGCGCAGCGTTGGCGTTATGGGCGATGGCCGCACTTACGGGCATCCCATTATCGTCCGCGCGGTGGAGACCGACGACTTCATGACTGCCGACTGGGTGCGCATCCCCCACGAGGTGCTGGCGCGCATCTCCAACCGCATCACCAACGAGATCAGGGGCATCAACCGCGTCGTCTACGATATCACGTCCAAACCCCCGGGGACCATTGAGTGGGAGTAGATCCCGTGTCTGCCGCTGGCGTACCCGATGACGTCGAACGCATCCTGCTGGACGAGGGCACCCTCGCCCGCCGCGTGGGCGACTTGGCCCGCCAGATCAGCGCGGACTATCAGGGCCATGACCTGGTCCTTCTTGGGGTGCTGAAGGGCGCGGTGGTCTTCCTGGCTGATCTCATGCGCGCGCTGGAGGTGCCGGTTGCGGTGGAGTTCGTGTCGGCGGCAAGCTATGGCGACTCAACGAGTTCCTCGGGCGAAGTCGACCTGAAACTGGGTGGGTGTACAGATCTCCGCGGCCGGGATGTGCTCATCGTCGAGGACATCGTGGACACCGGTCAGACCCTGAGCCGGCTGGCGCAGGAGGTCGCGCGGATGGGCCCGGCGTCGCTGAAGATCTGCTGCCTGCTCGACAAGCCCTCGCGCCGCGTGGCGGACCTGAAGCCGGACTACACTGGCTTCGAGATCCCTGACCTGTTCGTCGTGGGATACGGCCTGGACTTCGCCCAGAAACACCGGGACCTCCCATACGTCGCTGTCCTGAAGCCCGAAACAAGCCGCCGGTAGGGGAATCTGCGCCCATCTACCGTACTGTCACGAGCGGGGCTTTGCTCCGCAATCTATCAAGAGTTGTGGTGCACCCATGTTGGAACTTGCCGAACTTCAGCAAAAGACCGTTGATGAACTGCGCCAAATCGCTGCACAGATGAGCATTGCGGGGTACTCGTCGGCGAAGAAACAGGATCTGTGCATGAAGCTGCTTGTGGCCCAGAGCGAGAAAAACGGCCACAGCTATCGCTACGGGGTGCTCGAGGCCCTGCCCGACGGCCGCGGGATCTTGCGCGCCGACGGGTACACGCCCAATCCCGAAATGGACGTGTATGTGGCCGAGACTCAGATCAAGCGATTTGACTTGCGCTTCGGAGACCTTGTGAGCGGCCCCGTGCGTCCCCCCAAGGACACCGAGCGCTACTGGTCCCTGCTCCGGGTCCAGACCATCAATGGCGAGCCACCGGAGAAGCTCAAATCCCGTCCGCACTTCGAGGACCTGACCCCGGTCTACCCGCAGGAGCGCATACGGCTGGAGACCGACACGCCTTCGAACATCACCGGGCGCATGCTCGATCTGATCACGCCCATCGGTCGCGGCCAGCGTGGCCTCATCATTGCCCCGCCCAAGGCCGGTAAGACCACGATCATCAAACAGCTTGCCAACTGCATCAGCGAAAACTACGACGACCTGCGCCTAATGGTGCTGCTCATCGACGAGCGCCCCGAAGAGGTTACCGATATCGCGCGCTCGGTTGACGGGGAAGTCATCAGTTCGACCTTCGACGAGCTTCCCGAGAACCACCTGCGGGTGTCTGAGACCGTCATGGCCCGTGCGAAGCGGCTGGTCGAGATGGGCGAGGACGTGGTCATCCTCCTGGACAGCATCACCCGCCTTGCCCGCGCCAGCAATCTCACTGTGGACCCCAGCGGACGCACCCTGTCCGGCGGTCTGGACCCCACCGCCCTGTACCGGCCCAAGCGGTTCTTCGGCGCCGCCCGGAATATCGAGCACGGCGGCAGTCTCACCATCCTTGCGACCATTCTCGTCGAGACCGGCAGCCGTATGGACGAGATGATCTACGAAGAGTTCAAGGCCACCGGCAACATGGACCTGGTGCTGTCACGCGAGCTTGCCAACCGGGGCACTTTCCCCGCGGTGGACATTCAGAAGTCCAACACGCGCCACCAGGAACTGCTTTTCAACGACGACGAGATGCAGAATGTTTGGCAGCTTCGCCGAGCGCTCAATGTGATGGATACCACCGACGCGACCGAGACCCTCCTGCAGGGCCTGCGGCGCACCAAGACCAACCAAGAGTTCCTGGCGATGGCCGCCCATTCGTTCAAGCGGCGGTAGCGCCGGAGCCACAGTGGACGATGGACGGCAGGAGTTTACCGCCTCTCGCCGAATCTGTGACTGTTGAGACATATTCTGGAGCGAGCGAGGACGCGATGAACCAAGAAGGCGCGGCACGTCAACATAGGCACCTGCCGTTTGCCAGGGCCTTCTGTGCGTTGGCGGCATGCATCCTCGCAGGGTGCAGGCCGATGCCGCCTGCGGAGAAGCCCGTGGACATCGATGCGCTGCGTTCGGAGATCCAGGCGATCGAGTTCATCAACGACCTTTCCCTGTCGCGGGATCAGGTCGAGCGTCTTATCAACGCGCTGGAGGAACTCGACGCCACCCTTCAGGCCACGCGAGAGGCCCGTAGAGCCACCGAGGCCGAACTCCTTCCGCTGCTGCAGCAGCGCCGCAAGGCCCTGCTCTCCGGCGAGGACGTGCCCGCGGAAGTCAGGCGGGAAATCGCCACGCTCGAGGCGCGTCTGGACGGCGAGCCGTGGCTTGGCGCCGGTGGCGAGAGCGCTCTCGCCAAAGAGTTGCGCGGCATCCTGTCCCAGGATCAACTGCGGATTACGTCCGGTGCCGGACAGGCGCGCGCGGACGCTCTGGAGATGCTCGACGGCTTTCGCAGCCTGACTCCCGAGGATTTCGACGCCGAGATCGGTCCATTCGCTGCGAACCTCGCAGCCGACGCCAGGGAGCTCACGGCGAAGCAGATCGAGGCGCTTTTCCGGGAAGCCCGGACCTTCGGCGATGACGAGTATGCCGTCGCTAGGGTCAAGATGGCGGAACAACTCGAGCCCGCCTTCTTGCCCGTGGGCGAGACGGCCGACTGGCTGCTTGCCCAATCCTTCGCGGACCCACACATCCTGCCGCTGCTGCGCGAGAAGGCCGCCGCCATGGACCGGGCTTCGAGGTAGCGCAGGCGTCGTGCCGCGCCCGAGCAGACTACGTCGCCAATTTCCGGCACCCGCGGATGACCCGGGAGGCCTCCGGTCGTGCGAGTCGCCATCTTCACGAACACCTATCACCCGACCCTCAACGGTGTCGCGAACTGTGTCGAGGCTTACCGCACCGGCCTTGAGAGCCGGGGGCACCAGGTGTTCATCTTCGCCCCGGCGCCCGACGACTACGACGTTTCCCTGGATCACGAGCGTGTGAGCCGATTTCCCTCGGTGCCGCTTCCCGGCGACTGGGACTACGACATCGCGGTCCCCTATTCCAGGCCCGTTCTGAATGCTCTGAAGCGGGTGGATTTCGATATAGTGCATACCCAGCACCCGGTCTGGGTAGGGGTCTGGGGGCAGTGGTTCGCGCAGTGGGTGGGCCTGCCGCTGGTCACCACCGTGCACACCGAATACGAACTGTACAAGCAGCTGGTTCCCCTGCCCGAACAGCTTGTTGATGCCTACCTGAAGACCCGCGTCACCACCTACTGCAACAAGTGTCACATGATCACCACGCCGGTCCTGTCCGCTCGCGCCCGACTGCGGCAACAGGGGATAACCACGCCCATTGAGATCCTGCCCAACCCCATCGACCTAAGCGCCCTGCCGGTGCCCGAACCCGGCCCGGTGCGCGAACGTCTCGGCCTCAAGGATCGCTTCGTCATGGGGTTCATCGGGCGTTTGGCCCCCGAGAAGAGCCTTGACGTGGTGTTGCGAGCCGCGGCGATGGTCATGGCGCAGGTCCCGAACGCCCATTTCTTGATGGTGGGCAGCGGCGCCGAGACGAAACCTCTGCAGGCCCTGGCGCGGGAACTGGGTGTCACGGACCGGGTCACCTTCGCCGGCGCGGTGCCGCATTCGGATGTCGCCCACTATCAGGCGGCCCTGGACGTATTCATGACCGCCAGTATGAGTGAGACCCAGCCGCTGTCATACACCGAGGCCATGGCAGTGGGCACGCCGCTGGTGGCCGTCCGGGCGCCCGGCGCGCAGGACATGGTAGACCACGGGGAGAATGGCCTGCTCAGTTCCCCGGAGAGCGGGCCCGAAGGGCTGGCGCAGCAAGTCATGGCCCTGCATGACCAGGCGGACCTGCGAGAGCGGATCATCCGCACCGCCCGCGAGCGCGTGCAGCGCTACGACATCTCTGCTGTGACAGACAAGCTGCTGGAAGTGTACGAGCGGGCCGCATCCATCTGCAGGCTGGAGCGCCGCTGAGCCCCGCCTCGCGCGGACGTCCCTGCGTTCCGACGCAGTCACAATATCACACGGTTTGAGTCCTCCAACCAGACCCGATCTATCGAGGGGCGATTGTCTTGCAGAGCGTTATCAACTCGATCCGCGAGCGTGCCGTCAAGTACCATAAGCGCATTGCACTGCCGGAGACTGACTGCGACCGCACCCTGCAGGCCGCGCTCACGGCGCAGGAGGCCAGGCTTGCTGACGTCGTCCTTGTCGGCTCACCCAAGTATGTCGAAACCCGCGGCAAGCATCTCGGACTAGACCTCACGGCGCTCGAGGTCATTGACCCTGAGGACCCGCAGGTGCGTCAGGAATGTGCGGCCACGTACTACGAAGTGCGCAAGGACAAGGGCCTCACCGAGGAGGAAGCCTACGAGGCCGTTGCCGACCCGCTGTTCTGCGCCGCCGCGCTCCTGAAGCAGGGCAGGGTGGATGGCAGCGTCGCGGGGCGGCTCAACTCCACCGCCAATGTTCTGCGAGCGCTGCTGCGCATCGTCGGCACCCGTGAGGGCTGCAAGACGGTCTCGAGTTGCTTCATCATGACCACTCCTCAGCGGCATCTGGGCAAGAACGGCATGTTCATCTTCGCCGATGCGGGCGTGGTGCCCCAGCCCACCGCCGAGCAGCTTGCGGATATCGCCATCAGCACCGCTGATAGCGCCCGCCTTTACTTCGAGGTGGAACCGCGCATTGCCATGTTGTCGTTCTCAACCAAGGGAAGTGCGACCCATCCGGACGTGGACAAGGTCATCGAGGCTACCCGCCTTGCCCAGAGCCGCCGCCCTGACCTGCTGATCGAGGGCGAACTCCAGGGAGACGCGGCGATCATCCCTGAAGTGGCCGCCCAGAAGTGCCCAGGCGACAAGCTCCAGGGAACTGCCAACGTCCTGATCTTCCCGGACTTGGACGCCGGGAACATCGCGTACAAGCTGGTGCAGAGACTCACCGGTGGCGAAGCCTACGGGCCACTGGTTCAGGGGCTAGCGAAGCCCGGCCTGGACCTGTCACGGGGCTCCACCGCCGACGAGATCGTGAACGTCATCGCCATTGCCGCCCTGCGCGCAGGCGCAGGGATCTAGACAGATACGAAGGAGTTGGATGAGATGCGCGCGCTGCTGCTCGTGGTCATGCTGGTGTGGGTCATACTGCCATGCAGTGCCGCCACAATCGCCGAGGAGTACCAGGCGGCCTCCGCAATGGTTGCGCAGGGGAAGCTGGCCGATGCCGTTCCTGCCCTGTCGCGCATCCTTGCCCTCGCTGCTGAAAAGGGCTGGGACAAGCTGGACACCGCCGAACTCATGCAGGTGGCCGGGGCTCACAGCCTCCTCATGGCGCGCCTGTACGGCATGGCGCTGGAGAAGCCGGACATCACCGCGGAACAGAAGGCGGAAGCCACGCGCCTGAGCGAGGTCGCTCTCGGGCAGGAGGACATCCGGGTCGTCGCCCACGGGGAAGAGGTGGACCTCGAGAAGCTGCTGATCCCGGGGAAGACCAATATCGTGGACTTCTTCAGCCTGTACTGCGGCCCATGCATCAGCTTTGGTGCATACGTCGACAAACTGACCGAGCTGCGCGAGGACATCGTGCTGATAAAGGTGGACATCAACCGGCCGGGTCACAAGGGCATTGACTGGGGCTCGCCCACCGCTCAGCAGTTCGGCCTGCAGTCCATCCCGCACCTGCGGGTCTACGGGCCGGACGGCAAGCTGCAAGCGGAGGGGCAGGAAGCCCGGGCGTGGGTCACCGAACAAATCCAGAGCGCGGGGCTGTAAAGCCGCTGTAGTGGCGAGAAGGAATGCACGGGCCGCCTTCGCGGACGAAGGCGGCCCGTTGTGTGGATGAAGGCTGCTGGGGCAGGGCCCCTGTTCGCCGGGAATTATGCAGCCGATAGCACCACGATTTGCCGCATCGTGCCTCACAGGTACTTCCCGAAGAACTCATGCGCCTTGTTATTCGCGAAGCCGTGCTCGCCGGGGTGAATGTCCACCCACAGGTCCTCTTCCGCTCCCGCAGCCGCGTAGATGCGCTTCAGCGCCTCGATGCTGATGAGCTGGTCCTCTATCGGGAAGCAGGTGTCATGCACCCCAGCCTCCACCAGAAGCGGCCGCGGCGCAATCAGCCCGGCGATATCGTGGGTGTCGAAGTACTTGTGGATCTCGGGCACGATCTGGGAGCCGCAGAAGTTGGCGCGGTTCACCCCGAAGCGTTGCCACGGGTTGAGGTAGCCGATGATGTCCGCGCATTTGAAGCGGGGCTCGGCGGCAACCCCCCAGGTGGTCATGGTGCCGCCCTGGGACAGGCCCATCATCCCGATGCGCGCCGGGTCGACCTCCGCCCGGGTCTCCAGGTAATCCACGCAGCGCTTCATGTCCCAGATGTTCAGCGTGAGGGTGTAGATGCCGAAGATGGCGCCGCGGATGAAGTGCACATTGCACTTGTCCCGGCCCGGGTAGGGATTGCCCCCGTCGGCGCGCTCGCCGAACACCCGCAGGTCGGGGCTGATGGTGAGATAGCCCGCGCGCGCCATGATCTCGCCGTAGTTGTAGCAGTGCTGGTCGATGTCGCTGCGCAGGCCGGGGGATGTGGCATTGCCCGCCACGGGCTCCTTGCCGTAGTTCCCATGTCCGTGGCTGCACACGATGGCCGCGCCGCTGCCGTTGGAGGGCATGTCCGCTGGACGCAGGACCACGCAGGGCACGGACATGTGCTCTTCGGAATCGAAGATGACCCGTTCGCGGATGATCCCGTTCTCCTCGATGCTGAAAATGATCTCCGGGTCCAGGTCCACCGGCTCCGGGAAGTCCCCCAGCAGCTCGAAGTACTTCTCGCTGGCGTGCGACTGCCACTCCTCGAAGTCCTCCTGGGTCGAGCCCTTGAACGCGAGCAGCGGCTCCCAGTCTGCGGCGATGCGGTTGAAGTACTCGATCATTGAGAAGTTGCGCTTGGCCATGTTGAGGCCCCCTTTCGCGAGTGGGTTTTCGCTGAATGTCGCGAGGTCTCCTTCCGCCGCGGGTAGGTGACGGGGCGAATGCGTCGAACTTCATTCCGGTGGAAGCCTTCTGCGGAGTTCCTGGGAGTACAACGGGAATTGCGCGGTGTTCGGCTGCAGGGGCCGGGTCTGAAGATGGGCCGCCGCACCGGTCACGAACCTCTACGAGTCTGCGAGTGACGGGATGAACCGCGATACGTTCACCGTGGGCGGTTGCGCCCTGATCGCCTTCGTAAGTCTCATCGCGCTGCCCTTCGGCTACGCCGGGACCGTGCTCATCCTGGGTTGCGGCATCATCGGCCTTGCCACTGGGATTCTCATGGTCTGGGACCTGGTGCAGGATGAGCGGGCCCGCAAAGCGCTGATTGAGCGCGCCGAGAGACTCCGGCGCGAGCGCGAGCGCTCTCGGCTGGGTGGGTTCCAGCGCGAGGAATCGGCGGCCAGGATCCCCCCCCTGGAAACTGCGCGACCCGCCCCGCGCGGGACACTGGTGATCGATCTTGATGCCGAGGATGATTGGGAGGTCGAGCCGGGGTATCGCATTCCGGTGATCGAGGTGATCCCACGCCGCCGCATGGAGCCGGGGCGCGCCGAAAAGAGCATGGCCGAATGCCCTGTGTGCCAGGCCCGGGTTCTGCGAGGGGAGTTGTACGTGACCTGCCCGGAGTGCGGCACACCGCATCACCAGGACTGCTGGGAGTACTACGGGGGCTGCGGCGTGTATGGTTGCCCGCAGGGCCCGCAGAAGGGAATCGCGCGGTGAGGGCGGGTGGCAGCGAGCACTGCGCCCCGCAGACGGCAACGGCAGACGGCGCGGTACGAGCCCGCGCCCTACAAATGGCAGCAGCAGACGACCGGGCCGGATAGGGTCCCAGCGCTTCGTTCCGAAGCGTCTTCCCATGCGGCCCCTCCGGACGGCCCTGCGCTAATATCGCTTGCCGAAGTCGCAATGCTCGGGCTTGCTACCCCGCCAGCCCCGTGAACTCGCGGTAACCCGTCATATCCACAACCCGGCCGGGACGCGCCCAGTCAGCGCCCATCTCGCTGAACATCCGCCGGCTATCCGAAGCCTCGTCGATGAAGGCCTTGATGTCCTCCACCGCATCCCAGCCGATGCGGTGAATGGCCCCGGCGCTGGTATACGCACCGTTGATGGTCAGCGTCGCCTTGAGGCCACGGTCGGCGGGGGCATGCAGGCGCTTGTCCTCACCCCGGATGCAGCGGATGAGGTTCATGTGCATGTCGTCGCGGTCGCGCGGGTCGTCGAACACGATTTCGTCGCGCCCGTCGATGTTCACCACGGCCTTGGCATCATCCCAGGTGGCCCGGCCCTTGCTGCCGATGATCTCCAGTGTGGTGCGCTCGGGTTCGCCCTCTTTCATATTGCAGGTGGTGGCGTAGAAAAGCAGCTTCGCTTCGCCGAGATCGGCCCGCAGGCATGCGAGGTCCTCAACTTCGATGTTGTCATGCACGGTGTACAGTTCGGCTTCCATGGAGACTGGGCTTGCGTGGTCGTCCTCCCGCGTGCCCATCTGCAGAGCGGTGTTGATGAGATGCACCGCCTGATTCATGAGCACGCCGTCGAAACATGCGCGCCCCTCCACGTACTGCTTACCGGTCCAGTGCCCGCGGCTGTAGTAGTCATCCAAACGCTTCCAAGACATGACCCCCACGATCTCCCGCAGTTCTCCCAGTTCGCCGGACATGATCAGTTCCTTGAGCTTGTACGAGTGGGGGTAGCTGGTGTACTGGAAGTCCACGCCGGACAGCCGGTGATTGCGCTTTGCTGCTTCCACCACCGCGAAAGCGTCCTGGACAAGCACCGTGACGGGTTTCTCGCAGAGAACATGCAGGCCGCGATCCAGGCACCCGAGAGTGTACTCGGCGTGGTAGTGATGAGGCACGGCGATAGTGACCGCGTCGACCTCCACCGCGTCCAGCATCTCCCAGATATCCTGATAGAGCGGAATGCCCTGTTCCTGGAGCGCAGTGACGCCGGCCTCCTGGCGTTCCGGGTACTTCTCGGCGGCCGCGACGAACTGGTAGTCTTCGATCGCCGAGATGATGCCGCGGTGATAGCCGCCAATGCCCCCAATGCCCACGAGAGCTGTCCTGACAGGTTGCACGGGATGACCTCCATCGGTGGTCCGAGTGTGAGCGCAACGCGCGAGGGTTCCCTGCCCGGCGCACGGTCACCTGCCTGTGTCTGCCCACACTGCCATTCCTTGCCTCGTCATCACTGGCCCGCTATAATCGCGACGGATGGCTTCACCCGCGGATCACATCGAACACTGGAGCCAGAGGAATGTACCGGCCATCCGACCCGGATGAGATGACCTTCGCACCGCCGCGCAGGAGACGCGCGAGCCGCGCCCGGTACATCGTGGCGGGGATCGTACTTCTTTCGGCTGCCTTCGTGGGCCTGCAACTGGGCGCCCGGCAGCCCGCCGATCCTCGTGCGGTGACCGTCGATCACATGCGGGCCATCGAGGATGCGTTGGACCGTTACGCGGTGGACAACGGCGGCCTGCTTCCGGCCGATGGCGAGCAGATCGCCGCGAAGAACCGCCAGGGCCTTGCCGCGCTGCTCGAGCGCCCCAAGCAGGGGACGCTGCCACCCAACTGGCGCGGCCCGTACCTGCCAGACGAGACCTTTCTGCTCGATGGCTGGGGCCAACCGTTCCACTATGTGAGCCCCGGGTCAGGCGACCCGCCCAACCCCTACGAACTGTGGAGCTGGGGTAGTGACAACGCGCTGGGAGGTAGTGGTCTCGCCGCTGACATGCGGTCGTGGGAGCCCGCCACGCTGGCTCTGTAGACTGCGGGCTGGGCGGCGACCACCGTTCCATGAAGCATCACCTTGCGATACTCGCCGCCGGCCTGCTGGCATGTACGGCCCTGGCCCAGCCCATCCCGGACCGGTCTGTGCAGTTCCCCCCGGATTGGACCTCGTACACGCTGCTCGACTCCGAACTCACGCCGGGCTGGCTGCCGCCGGCCGACGATGCCCACGCTCCATCCCGGTTCGAAGTCTTCGATGTCTCCCATTCCCTGGATGCCCGAGCCAAAGGTCGGGCCAGTTGCAGGTGGGAGTTTCAGATCCTGCCCGACGGCCCCGCGGACAATGCCCTGAAAGCCGCCACCGTGCCGCCTGAACGCTTCCACGCGTTGTCCCTTTGGCTCAAGAATCCCACAGGCCGCACAGGGTCGTTCAGCCTGGCTCTGCGCGATGCAGACGACGCCCTGTACGCCTTCCCGCCGGCCCAACTCGGCGCAGAGCTGAACTGGCATGAGCTGGCCTTCTTCGTGAAGGACTGTCAACTGGCGCCGGGCGTCGTCGATCCCAATCCCGGCATCCAGTTTCCAGTGCGCAGCATCATGGCCTGGGTC
>JAGPGE010000764.1 GCA_018056145.1 Armatimonadota bacterium | reverse complement strand
CCCGGGCGTAATCCAGGTCCAGCGGAACGCGGCCACCGTCCTCCGTTACTCGAAGGTTCCGCACCAACGCGTACTGGTCCAGATTAACGCGCAGGGACGCGCTCGTGGAGACCCCGGGCCCGCGCGCCGAGAGCATCCCGCTGACTGTGCCGATGCCCCGGGCCCGCCTGCCCCTGGAGACCAGCGCGATCTTGCCCATGTCAACGTCCGCCCGCAGTTGCCGGATGCGTCCGCTGTTGATCCCCGAGAGCTGGCCGAGATCGGTATAGGTCACATCGCCGCCGGTGATCCGGACGCGCGCGGCGAAACTGGAGCGCCGGCCCGTGGGCGCCGGAATCCCAAGCGCCTTCAACAGCGCTAGCTCACCATCGCGATCCCGAGTGATCCTCGCCAGCAGGCCGTCCGCGCGGATCAGCTTCACCGCGCGTTCGGGATCGCGGTTCAGCGCGGCCCAGTCCAGGCGCACCTCACCCTTCCGCGCGCCCAGGACCTCCTGCCCGCGCTGCCGCACGCTCAGACCCGCCAGGACTGCCGGCGCCGGAGGCCGCAGGTCCAGGGAAGTCTCAGCGCGTATGTCGCCGAAGTCCGCGTCGAAGCGTCCAGATGCGGAACCCGCCCGGACCCAGTCTTTAGCCGCGAGCGCGGCAATGGACAAGTCCGCGTCCGCTCCGTGCGCCTGGATTCTGAGTGCCTGTCCGCGGGACCGGACCGCTTCCAGGACCACGCGGAGTTCCGCGTTGGTCAGGCGGATTCTAGGGAGTGCCGGCTCTGACAAGTCGGGACGTTCGGGCGGCGGGGGGATATTGAGCGGGGGCAGGAACGTGGGCAGGTAATCCCGGTCCAGTGTGACGTCCGCAAAGAGCCTGTCGGCTTCGACAAACTCCAGTCCGGGCGCCTTCCGGCCGGCGGCCATCGCCGGCAGATCGAAGCGCAACAGAACGCGATCGGCGCGGGCCAGACTGCGGCCACGCTCCACTGCATCCAGCCCGGTGATCGTCGCCGTGTGGACCAGGTCGCTCTGCAGTGTGAAGACCGCGAAGAGATCGCCGAAAGCAGCAGCAAACTCGCCTGTGATCTCGCCGGCGGAACGGGTCTCCTCACCTGCCAGGGCGCGGGTGAGGCGCGCGGTGGACACGCGCCCGCCGAAGTCAACCCCTTCGACCACGAACGGCTTCGACGCCCCGGCCAGCGCGAGATCAGTGTATGTCACACGTTCGATCTGAAATGTCACCGGGAAAGTGGCGGCCAGCGGCTCCGGGGGCTGCTTCTGCCGCGGGAACCACTCCTTGACGTTCCTCAATAGGCTCAGTTGGCCGTCGGGTAACCGCGACAGTTGCACACGCTTGCCCCGGACATCCACACCGGTCAATGCCTGGAGCGGTGGCTTGCCGTCACGCAATACGCTCTCGGGAGACAGTCCTATTTCGACGCGATCAAGCCGGATCTCGTCCGGGTTCCCCGGGTGCTCCCGGTCTCCGCCCGGCACGGTCACCACCAGGAGATTCCTGAGCGTGATATTGTCCCAGCCAGCGGACAGGCCCGTATGCACCACCTGGGAATCCACACGCGCGGCCAGCTTCCCCAGGACCGAGAACAGACCCGGAGCGGCGGCCCGTCCCTGAAGTGCGGAAACGAAGCGCCCGAGGTCTCCAACCATGATGCCGCCGTCGTAAGCCACCTGCAGCGGCTCACCGAACTCGCCCGTCAGGGCCTGGTCGGTGTAACTCAACCGGGTGCGCCGCAAGAGCAGGCTTGTTCCGGGCAGTCCCGTGTCTGCGAGCTTTCGCGCCCGCTTGCCTTGCCCCGGAAGGGCAAACTCGCCCTGGGCGTCTCGGGTGAGATTGATGCGCAGCCCGTCTGTCTCCAGGACACGCACGACGGCCAGCGGCTGGTCTGGATGCATCAGGAACTCGCGGGGGTCGAGGATCAGGCGGATGAGCTTTGCGGATGCGAAGCCGGCGGTGGCCAGCGATCCGCGACCGGCGACTGCCACGCCGTGGACCGTCACGTGGCTCAGCAGGTCCGTATCGAGCGGCCCCACCGCCACTTCGCGGTTGAGCTGGCGTGCGGCTTCGGACGCGATCACGGCCTGCAGGAGCTTCCGGCTTTCGGGTGATGACAGGAAGATCGCGAGGAATGCCAGCAGGTACAACAACAGAACGATCAGGGACACGCAGGTGACCAGCGCTGCGCCACGTAGGCGTCCGAGCGCTGCGGACAGCCCGACTCGCCACCGGCTGCGGGACCTGTCCGGATGGGGTGTCAGCGGCGCTCCTCCTCTCCCCCATCGTCTCTGCCGAGTTCTACACAAGCAGCCGCCTCGGCAGCCTGGTAACTGCTGCGCACGAAAGGCCCGGAGACGACATGGTCGATTCCGGCCTGCCTGCCCCAGTCGGCGAACTCGTCGAACTCCGCGGGCTCAACATACCTGGCAACCGGCATGTGCGCCCGCGTGGGCTGCAGGTACTGACCAATCGTGAGAATGCGCACGCCGCACGAAGCCAGATCGTCCAATGCCTCGCGCAACTCGCCTAGGGTCTCGCCAAGACCCACGATCAAGCCCGACTTGGTGAGCGCGCCCAGTTCGCGGGCCCGCCGCAGGACACCCAGGGACCGCTCGTAACCTGCCTGGGGACGCACGACGGGCTGCAGGCGCCGCACGGTCTCCAGATTGTGGTTGAACACATCGGGGCCGGAGTCCAAAACGGTCCGTAGGGCGGCCTCGTCGCCGCCCATGTCCGAGGGGAGGACTTCCACGAGGACTCCAGGAATCTGCCGCTTCAGCTCCCTGACAGTAGCGGCGAACTGTGACGCGCCGCCGTCCGGGAGGTCGTCCCGGGTAACCGAGGTCACCACCACATAACGCAGCCCCAATTCCGCCGCCGCCTGCGCAAGCCGACCTGGCTCGTCCGGGTCCACGGGGCCGGGCGAACCGTGAGCCACCGCGCAGAAGCGGCAGTTGCGGGTGCAGACATTGCCCAGGATCAGGAAG
>JAGPGE010000070.1 GCA_018056145.1 Armatimonadota bacterium | reverse complement strand
CCACAAGCCTTTTCAGGAACACCAACGCATTCACGTTCGCCGGGTCTGACAGTGCGCTCCTTCCGCCATCCCTGGTCAGCACACTCCCTCCCGCCTGTCGGATCCACGCCAGCGCCGCGTATGGGTACAGGCAGATCGCCCCTCCATACTGCCTCACCGCGCCACTGCCATCTCGCACTGTCAGCTTCCGGCAGGCGTCCGCATACTGCTCCCACGTCCAGCGCGGCTCGGGTTCCGCGACACCTGCCGCTGCCAGCGCATCTACGTTCACCACCAGCAGGTTACTCGGGCCCCAGTCCCTCGGCACCCCCACCAGTCCGGGCTTGCCCACCCTCTTCCCGATCCCGGCGAAAGCCTCCCACGCCGCGCCGGTGAACTCCCCGCTCTCCAGCCCTCCGAACCCGCTCAGGTCCGCCAGCAATCCCTCTCGCGCGAAGTCCCCCATGCGGCCGTAGTTCAGCGACATCACATCCGGCGCGTTCCCTGTCGCGAACAGAGTGGTCAGCTTGTCATAGTACCGGTCAGTCACTTCCACCAGGCGCACCCGCACTCGCGGGTTCTCCGTCGCGAAGCGGTCCACCAAGGCATGGGTTAGGCTGATCTCTTCGGCATCCAGCGCCCAATAAGCGTAGGTGATCGTGGTGGAAGTGGGGGGTGGCGCGGGGGGCGTAGCGGCGGTGTAGCGGGTGACGCAACCAGGCAGCAGGAACACGGGGAGGAGGCGCAAGGCCGCGAGGGCAACGGCGGCAGCCGACATGCCTGCCGTTTGCGGCGCAGGACCGCTCCGGTAGACCATGCGTCAGAGAACCTGGACGACCCTGAACCGGTCGTCGCGCCGCGTATAGTCCCGCGCATCCTCCACCGTCAGGTGCGAGAACGTGACCGTCTCCAGGTAGCCCTTCGCGAACTCAACCATCTCCCGCATCTGATCATCCGTGGGCCTTTGCCAGGGCGTGCCAGGGATGGGGATATACCCCATGATGTGGAACGGGATCGCGGGCGAAAGTCCCGCCAGGTACTCCAGCATCCCCCGAATCTCTTCACGGTCGATGAACCCGGGGATGTAGACGCAACTGGCCTTCATCTCAATGCCGGCCTCGAACCCACGCCGGAAGTTGGCATAAGCCGGCTCCGCGGGCTTCCCAGTGTACTCCAGGTGCTTCTCGTTCGAGAACGCCTTCAGAGACACGTTCGCCGCATCTAGGTTCTCCAGCGGCAGACGCCAGGCCGTCGTATGACCCAGCATGGTCCGCACACCCAGTTCCTGCTTCCCGAACCGCAGCATTTCCGGCAGGTCAGGGCAGGACGTGGGCTCCCCACCCATAAAGTTCAACTGCTGCAGATCCAGCGCAAGCAGAGTCGCCTTGATCTCCTCCAGGCTCGGCCAGTGCTCAACCGGACGCACTTCCCTGATCTTGTACGCGCAGCCAATGCACCGGTAGTCACACCCGCGGTTGTGGACGCTGGCCCGCCGGTACTTCTCCGAGTATGTCACCTTGTAGAAGGGCATCAGGTCCCGTCCTGTTCAGTCGCTCGCGATGACCGTCCACTCGCGCTTCTTTGTCTCGAGTTGCCACTTCGCGTGTCCGTCGGCGTAGAAATGATTCGCCCCACCGTTGTGCCGCTTGTCCACATACCTCTCGTTCGGCGCCGTGGTCGCCCAGTACACGTAATACCGCCCATCCATGCTGTCCGACGCCACAATCGTCTCCGCCGGCGCCTCAATCGACGCCAGCGCCGTGCTGTACCACAGGCAGTAGGTCCCGTCGTTCGTGGAGTTCATCCCGTACGACATGTACAGCCCCGTATACGTGTCAATCGCCGGCGGGCCCTCCAGGCACCGGTAGATCTCGGTGTTCCGGATGTACGGCTGCAGCAGCTGCTGCCACCGGTACCGCGCCGCACCCACCGCAAGGTAAATCGGGCACGTGGCATCGTCGTAGTCCTGCGCATACATGTTCCAGGCCAGCGCAAGCTGCTTCATATTGCTCAGGCATGACGCCTGCCGCGCCTTGCTACGGGCCTGGGCGAATACAGGAAAGAGTATGGCGGCGAGGATCGCGATAATCGCGATGACCACCAGCAGTTCGATGAGGGTGAAGCCGCGTCGCATGGTGCCCCCTGTCAGCTCATTCTGTCCGTGCCGCGCGATAGTAGCACGAAAATCAGAATCGTGTCAAAGGCAATGACGGCGGCCCCGTGCAGGCGCTCCCGTACATCGTGGCGAAAACCTGCTCGTCCGTGTCTCTCACCACACGAGGTGCATCCGCATGGCACTGCGCTCACTCACCGCAACGGCAACAGTCCTGCTCATCCCCACCCTCTGCCTCGCCCAATCCCCCACCCTCACCCGCGAGGGCGCGACATGGGTCGTTGAGGGTGACAGCTATCGGGCCATCGTCGCGGCGGAGGCGCTCGATTTCGCCCTGGAACTCAAGGGCACCGACGGCCAATGGCGCCCGGTGACGAAGACCGCCGCCAGCTTCAACACTGGCGTTCTCAGCGGCGCCGACGTCCACAGCTCCCACGGTACCCGCGCCACCGGCATCGCAGTCGAAGTGGCTGACATGGTGCATATCTCCCGGCGCGGCCCGATCAGCCGCTTCCTGGGCCTGGAGATGGTCATCAACTGCATCTGCACCCGCGACGGCATCCTCATGTCCGCCGAGCTAGCCCGCAAGGACGGCGCTCCCCTGGAGGGCAGCCTCTGGGCCCCCGCACGACTGACCCTCGAACCCGAAGCATGGGACACCTACTGGTTCCGAGACCCCGATGGCACAGACCACTCAGGCGCGATCTCCTCCCTCGGCCCGGTTCCCGGTTACGCAGGCGTCTCCACCTGGGGTGACACCGGCGACACGGTCAAGCGCCTCAATGCGCAGGCTCCCGCGCTCATCGTCCGCTCCCAGTCCTCGGGCACCGGTTTGGGCGTGGTGTTCGTGGATTATGAAGACGACTGGGCACGGGGCTTCAGCTTCCTGCAGCGCCACACACCAGCGAATCTCTACTTCTACACCGGCTACATACCTGCGGGCGAGCCCGGCCGCCGCTGGGCCTGGCTGGCTCCTTTCGGCCCGGAAAACTCCCCCGCCGATGCAGAGCGCGCCGCGAAGCTAGCCTCCGAAGGCGCCCGGCTGGCCCAGGCTTTCACTCTCCAGGCCCCGCCCGTGCCCGATGAGTGGCTTCGCGACGCCCCCGAATTCCCCTCCGATCTCGCAAGCACCCAGCCCGTGGCCGACATCCGCGACGCCATCATCTACACCATGGGCGAGCGCACTTCGTCCGAGTACTCCCTGGCCCTGCACCGCAAGGCCGGCTCGGACATGATCGTCCGCGGCTGGTTCAAGTGGGCGCAGGCCCCGCCCGTCCATGAATGGGCCGCGATCCCAGGCCGGGCTCACGAATTCGGCGCACTGTTCGGCGGCGGGATCACCTGCAGCGCCCTGTATGACACCGAGAACGGCATCACCCGCGAGCAACTCCTCGACATGGCCACCCGCGCGCCCAACGGCGAACTCGTGGACGCCTGGGACCAGCCCGGCACCCGCCACGGCTCCCTCTCCTGTCCGGCATACATCGACTACCTCTTCCGCTGGTGCCGCGAGCAGATCGATGCCGGAGTGGACTACCTGTTCATGGACGAGCACACCGCTGCCTTGAGCCGGCTTGAAGGCTACGACGACTACTCCCTCCGCGATTTCCGCCATTTCCTCCTCGAGGTCTCCGACGACACCCGCGACTGGGCTGACCGCGACTCGCGCTGGATTTCAGAACTCAATGTCCCCCTGGACGACCATACCGTCTGCCCTTCGGGTGGCATGGACAGCTTCGACTACCGAGAATACCTGCGCCTCAAGGGCCTGCTGGACGTCCCGACCTCAGCCGCGAACCGCATGGGCACCCAGTGGTCCCGGTTCCGGGCATGGCGCGACGACCGTGCCTGGAAGGAGCTCACTGACCGCATCCGCGCCTACGCCGCCGAGAAAGGCCGCCCGGTGCTCATCAGCGCCAATGGGCTCGCGAAGTACGTGGACCTGCAGGTGCTCGGGGTCTGGGGGCAGTGGGCGGTGAAGGACGGCCACATCGAGCTGTCCGACAACCAGCTTCCCTATTGGCGCTCTCTCGTGACCCGCGGGCGCCGTCTGGCCGGGAGCGACGTACCGGTGGTCCTCTTCCACGACTGGGGCTTCGGTGACCCGCCCTTCCCCTGGCTCGCCGTTGCGCCTTCCGAACGCGAGGTCTGGATGCGCACTCGGGGCGCCGAGATCTACGCCGCCGGCGCCATCTTCGCCTACCCCGTCCTGGGGCCGTTCAACTGCGATGCCGCCCGCGACGGCACATTCTCAACCATCGCCCGCCAGACCGCCTTCATCAAGCGCAATCGTGACTTGTACCAGGAGAGCGATTGGCTTGGTAGCGACGGCATTGACTCGGACCCGTCGCACCTCAGTCTCGCCGCCTGGTGGAATGAAGGCCGTGGCACCCTGGTCATCCACGTCATCAACCGCAATGTGCGCGACGGCGCCCTTATCCCGGCGCAGAATGTCACCCTGCGCACTCCGCTCACTGAGCTCCCCACCGATCCCCGCGTGATCTCCCCCGACTTCGACGGCGAACGCGCTGCCGACTGCAAGGCCACCAAGGACGGCATTGAGATCAGCTTCGGACCCCTCGACGCCTACTCCATCGTCCTGCTGAAATACGAGAAGCAGCCCGATAGCCGCGGTCTGCGCGACTCCGTGCGCATCCGGCCCATGGGTCACTGGGAGCGCCCCGCGCGCAGTGATTTCGCGGTCCTTCCCGGCTGCGACGTGGACCACCCGGAGGAGGTCGAAGGCTACCTGCAGGGCATGCTTCACCAGCACCTGCGCAATCCGCCTGTGTTCCGCGTGAACGCCCTGAAGCCCGCCGAACTCCTGGTGAACGTGAAGGCCGTCGCCACCCAGGGAGCGCGCCTCGAGCTCAGCGTGGACGGGATCGTCACACAGACCGAGGACTTCCCGGACCTCGACGGCCTGAACAACGGTTCCATGGCGGAGTACGACAAAACCGTCACCTTCAGGATTCCGGCGGGGGAGCATCGAGTGAAGCTGGACAACGTTGGCGGAGACTGGGCGGTCCTGAGCTGGCTGGAATTCCGCGGCGACTTCGGCCCCCCGCCGCGGTAGGTCAAGCCCCCGGCCTTCGCCGTAAGCGTCCGCCGTCTGCCTTCTCCCCCTCATTCTGAGCAGCCTCACCGCGAAGGAGAGGGGGCAGGGGGTGACCCTGCGTCACGCCACGTACGTCGCCACCAAATGCCCCACCCAGTGGGCGATGAAGATCACCACCACGGCCACCGCCAGATGCTCGAACACCGCGATCATCGGCCGCCCGCCCTGAGAACGCGCTATGCCGTAGCTCAGCCCCGACAGGATCACGAGCCCCCACCCGATGCTTACCCAGATCGCAAGCGGCAGCGGCAGCGCGAACACCGGCACCGCGAAAGTCAGCGCGAAGAGACATTTGGACAGGAAGGTTGCGAGCGTCGCTCCCCAAACTTCCCGATTGGTATGTGCGTTCTCGGCCTCCTCGGAGACATGGATCCCCAGGGCATCCGAGAACGCGTCCGCGATGGCGATGGTGAGGATCCCCCCGAGCACCACAGACTTCGAATGGGTGCCTGAATCCAGCCCTACCATGAGCCCCAGCGTGGTGATGGTCGCGGAAGTCAGCCCGAAGGACAGCCCGGTTCTCAGTTGCTCGTTCATACCGCCTGCTCCAGTCCCCGACGACCGTTGCCACCTGTGCGAAAGCCGGCGCCCCGGCCGTACTCCTTCAATGAGGTGTACCCTGGCCGAAACGCCGGCATCGGTGGGCTGTCTACCGTTTCCCTGATCGGTCCCGCGCTACCGCGACTGCAACGTGATGCTGTTCAGCGTCACGTAGTACGTGTCGTGCGTCCCCGCCGCCACCGTGATATAGTCCTCGAAATCCTCGCCGAAAGTGGCCCACAGGGTCACCTTGTACGTGCCCGGCGCGGCGAAGTTCGGGCCGATCGTGGTATGGGCTCGAATCTGCCAGTCCGCCTGGAACCCGTTGCCCTGAAGCCGCACGTGGATCGGCAGATCCGTCTCGTTCCGGAAAGTGAGCACCCCGGCCGTCACCCCTTCCGGCGCGCCGGTCACCGGGTTGGTCCACGGGTAGTCCCGAAGCTGGACACCGAAGGTGGGTTGTGGCGCGTAGACATACGCCCGGTTCTCCACGTCGCTCCATTCCACGTACACGCCGAACAGCTCGCAGACCTTGCGCAGCGGAACCCAGGTGCGGTTGTCGCGGAACTTCACCGGAGAGCCGAGGTCCACCGGGTTGTTGTTCACCTTCACTTGGCTGCTGCCCGGGACGATGCGCATGACCGTGTCATTGCGCGCGACCTCGATGTAGCTTGCATTCGGCCCCCACACCTGCCGGCCGCCGATGTGGCGGATCAGATCATTGAGGGTGATGTACATCCGCTTGCCGCTGATGAACCCGTGGCGCTCCAGGTCCGCTTCCTCGCCGGAGAACCAGATGGCCTCCTGGGTCACGGGCACCCGGTGCAGCTTCGCGAAAGCCGGCGAGCCCTGCTCGGGCATCTCAAACACGTCCGCAAGCACTGCGGAGCCCTTCTCATTGGCCACGGTGACGGCGATAGGGCCGGTGCTGATCAGCAGCTCGCCGGCCTTCTCGGCGTCAATGCGCAGCACATGCTCGCCGTCGCTCAGCTTCGCCGTGTCCAGAAGCAGAGCCGGGCTGGCGGCGTCCGTGGCGAGTTTCAGCTCGCCGTCAACGAAGAACCGCAGCTTGTCGCAGACCGGCCTCAGCGGATGCGGGCTGACCTGCAGGGAGCCACGCACGAGCGGCCCCCCCGACGACGGCAGAATCGGCTCCGCGCACTCCAGTCTCACGTCCAGCGCATTGCCCGTGGTGAGGACTTTCGTGTCGCCCAAGCACGGCAATACAAGACCGATTGCACACAGACAAAGTAGCAGTCGCGTTGGCACGGTCGCTGCCCTCCTGCGAGGTCCGGACGGGAGATGGATTGGCCAAGGCTACAAGCATGGAGTATAGCACAGCCCGAAAACGGATGTCAAAGCTATCGGGACCCTCCAGCCGATCCGGGGCCGGAACGAACAGCGGGCATGCGCCCTCTGTCTGCCGCCCCATCCACTCCTTCGCATCCCTCGATACCGGCCCGCACTGGGCCGGGGCGTCTTTCAGTCAACCGCATTTCTCCACCGGGCCCTGCTCCGCCTTCACCGGTTTCGGCGCAGGCGCAACAGGTCGCAGCACCTGGCTGATCGGCGGCGCGGGCGGGGTCCAGTTGCGCGGCTTCGAGGACCACGCGCGCTTCACCGGCGCTACATACAGCGGGATGTACTCAAGCGTCCGCACCCCGAAACGGCTGGCGGCGGCGGCATCTGTACCGAAGCTGATGTCGAAGCGGTGCTGGCCCTTCACCGCGCTGCCAGTGTCCTCAACAATCAGAATCGCCTCAATCGGCGCTCCCATCCAGATCACGCTCCCAGGTCCCCAGTAGCGCGCATCTGCGGCGCAGATGCCCCGGCGAACCCGAGTGCCCCACCGCGTCGTGGGCCCGCCACCGTCCGGACAGTTCGAGGAGTACGCGGTGCAGCGCGCCCTGCGAGGCTGGTGCTTCAGGCCCTGGCAGAGCAGGGACAGCCGCCATTCGGGCTGTTCGCCGAAATCCCCGCGCCAGGTCTTCACGATCACAGGGTACAGGGGGTGGGTCGTGTCGAGACCCGCGGGAAACTCGAGGCTCGGGGTGAGGATGAGGGGCTTGTCCGGCGCGGCGATTCCCGATGGCGGCGCAATGCCCGTCGCCCGGGCCACGGGCAGATCCTCGCCGGAAGCGGGTGCCCCCACAAGGGTCCACGCCGCGATCAGCGCGGCGCAAAGGTACAAGTATCTGGTGGTTCGTAACATGGCAAACGGCTCCCATCTCGCAGTCTGTAGTGTGTGCAGCTCCTCTCCCCGCACCCACACGGCAATTCCCATTCCCGGCAAACAGCCGCATTTCGCGGCGGTCTACCGCGTCCCAGGGTCAGCTAAGGGACGACTACGAATGAACGGGAAAGAGTGTGGATTTGCAGCAAGGGAGAGGTGGTGACTTCAACCGCTGCGATTCACGGCGGCTCGATCGGTCACCTCGCGGCTGGACGCGCACCGGTCCTTCCGCCATCGTCGCGCGCAAGGGCCGGCCGAATGTCCCCCAATACTGTTAGCCGATCTTTTCAGGCAGACATCCTTTCGTGATCCGCGGCTTGCCCAGCCGGGCAACCCGGCGGGCAGAACAGAACCCGGAGATCACTCAGCGGGGCTCCGACCGGAGCCCCTGGATCCTCCGGGCCGGGCCGGTGAGTCCTCAGCTGTCGCGGCGCATCTCGCCGGTGACCGCGTATTCTGCCTGACAAACGGGGCATGTGTCAACATGCGTGCCCCCACAGTGCAGGCAAACGCCGTCCATGTCCTTCTGGTCCTCCAGCGCCGCCATCACGAATTTCTCTAGGCAACGCAGCAGATCGCACGACGCCGGAGCGCCGAGTCGCGACAATACGTTGTCAATCGCCTGATTGCGTGCCTCTATGACCTGCCGGGAGAGAGCTTCCCCTTCCGGGCTCACCTGCAACTGTACGATGCGCCGATCCGGTTCGTACGCGGACCGCGTGATGTAGCCCTTAGCCTCGATCCGCTCCACCAGCTTCACGGCCGCCGGGTGGCTGACGTCCAGTCCCTCCGCCAGGTCCTTGATGCAGCACATGGGGTGAAGGTAGATGAACTGGAGCCCCTGGAACTGGGCTCGAGAGATATCCTCCCCCTCCACTGCCGCGAGTGCCCTAGCGGTGATGATCTCATCAATAACATTGCAGAATAACCGGCAGAGCCTGTCTGCCTTGTTCGCATCGCCGGACATATGGGCCCCCAGTGGAGAATTGGCTGCTGTCATGTCGGAAGCGTAACATACCTTTACGTTCTGAATCAAGCCAATTCGCGCCAGTCAGGGCGAACAATCGCCCGCACAGACCCGCCGCTGCCCGCCCATTTGACACTTTCGAGGGCGCGGACCTATAATCCTCCGCGCAGTCTCGGGTATCCGGGAGCCGATAATGTCCGCACCATCCGCGGCGACGGGGAGCCACCCGTCGCTTTCAACTTACCTGACCCTCGCCACCGTACCCCTCATCTGGGGCACGCATTTCGTCGCCCTCAAAGTGGTGTACGAGGATTACACGATCTTCGGCATGCTGAGCATGCGCTACATGCTCATGATCGCGGTGTTGCTGGGCGCAGTGTGGTTCTTCGAGCGCGATATGCGCTTTGCCCTGCGCGATCTTCCCTATCTCGCCATCTTCTCGCTGTTCATGGTGGCTATCTACCAGATCCTGTTCGCCTTGGCGATCCGATGGGCAACCGCCGCCGAGAGCGCACTGCTCATCAGCACCGCCCCCATCTTCTCCGCAATCACCGCCGCCGCGCTCGGCTGGGAGCGTATCAGCCGCAGGCTCGCGGCCGGGATCGCCCTCGGCTTCCTGGGAATCTTCGCCGTTATCTACGGGGGGCAGGCGGCCACCGCCATCCCGGAGCACGCCACCCACGTCAAGGGCTGCTTGGTCATGCTGGTCGCTGCAGTCATGTGGGCCTGGTATGCTGTGCTCGCCCGGCCCCTGCTCGCGAAGTACTCGCCCCTGAAAGTCACCGCCTACTGCCAGACCCTGGGCGGCCTTGCCATCATCCCCATCGGCCTTCGCGAGGCCTTCACTGTCACTCCCCAGGTGGTGGCGGAGCTGGGCGCATCCGGGCTCTTCAGCCATCCCTTCTGGGTGCTGTTCGGCCTCGTATACTATGCCTGGTTCTCCGGCGCGTACGCCTTCACCGTGTGGTACCGTGGGGTTCGTGCTCTCGGCTCCGCGCGCACCATGCTGTTCCAGTTCTGCGTTCCCGTGGTGGGTCTGGTTGCCGCAATCGCCATCCGCGGCGAATACCCCACATTCCTGCAGTGGATCGGCGCGGCGGCTACCCTTTGCGGCGTGGTCTTCGCCGCGCGACGTCCGGCAAGCACTCCCCCGGCGTCCGAGACAGACACGACTGATGAGAGAGAGGTTCTCGATGCAGCTGACGCCGCTTCCTGAGGTGCTGGAGCGCTTCCGCACAGGCGGTTTCGTCGCTCTGCTCGACCGGCCCGACCGCGAGGGCGAGGCAGACCTGCTCCTCGCCGCCCAGTTCGCAACCGGCGAGAGGATCAATTTCATGCTCACCCATGCCCGCGGTCTCCTGACCCTCGCGATCAACGCCGAGCGCCTGCGCGAACTGGACATCCGCATCATCGAGCCACGCTACTGCGGCGACAACGTGCCCGCCTTCACCGAACCCGTGGACTACACCCCGGCGGTCACCACCGGCGTCTCCGCTTTCGAGCGCGCCGCCACCATCCAGGCCATCATCGACCCCTCCACCCGCGCCGAGGACTTCATGCGGCCCGGACACGTCTTCCCCCTCGCCGCCAATGCCGGAGGCCTGCGCAAGCGCGGCGGCCACACTGAGGGCGCCATCGCACTGGCGAAAATGTGCGGCCTGTACCCCGCGGTCTGCATGTGCGAGGTCATGACCCCGGAAGGCCACATGGCTCGGGGCGAGCAGATCGCCGAGTTCGCAGCCCGCATGGGCATAGCCCTCGCCAGCACAGACCAGCTGCTAGACGCCCTCGACGCCGCGGGAAGCGAGTAGCCCCCGGGGCCGCCGGGCATTGGTTAGCCCGATGCCGCTGTCTCGCCGTGGGTGCCACTGCTTCCGGCAGAGCCGAAACAGTGCTTCCGGCAACACCGCACGGGCGCGTTCAAGTCTCGCGGCTATCGGCGCCCGGCCTCGTCGCTGGCTTGGGTTTGCTCAAGTCCTACCTGCGGGCCTCCTGCCTCACAGCCAGCCGTGGGGTGTCGGCGTCGTCCAGCCGACGGGCCCCACGGGATCGGCAGCGTTACGTGGCCAGCCGTGGGTGCCACTGCTTCCGGCAGAACCGAGGCAGTGCTCCCGGGAACACCGCACGGGCGTCACGGAGGTAATTGCACTTCGTCTCATCGCTGGCTTGAACGCATTGCGACCTTCCATGCCGGCCTCCTGCTCCGCAGCCCGCGAAGCGGGCGGCACAAGATTAGCCACGGGTGGAGTGGAGCGAAGCGGAACGGAACCCGTGGATTCCGGCCCGAACCTGCTCCTGAGCCCCCGAAGGGGGCGGCACTACCATGCAGCTTCTGTTGCCCCCTGTCGGGCGCTTGTGGAGCTCTTTGTCGCGTGTTTCCAGGGACTGCATCCGGCTTCGCGGGCCCCGAGGCGACGGCACCGGCCTGATGCATTGCGGCGCTTGATCGATGGTGGGATCGTGCCAGAATGATAGGCCCCACCCACTTTTCGCGGTCAGGCACGGCAAGCACACTTATTCTTGCATCTGCGCGTCTCTTGTGCTATGGTAACCTCTCGCGACTGACCTGTTGACTTGCCGTAACGTACCAGCGGAAGGGATAGATAGCTGTGGCGAAGGTCTGCGAAGTCTGCGGTAAGAAGCCCTCGGTGGGCTGCAATGTGAGTAACTCCTACAGGCACACCAAGCGCCGCTGGATGCCCAACCTCCAGCGTGTGCGCGTTCAGACCGCTCAGGGAAACACCCACATGAAGGTCTGCACCTCCTGCATCAAGGCAGGGAAGGTCCGCAAGGCGGTCTGACGCCCCGACATGAAGCATGTCCGCGCGGCCGGGGTGTCCCCCCCGGCCGTTGTTGGTTGTGCTGGCGGTTACTGGCCTCATGCATGGGTACGGAGGGAGTGGCGCAGATGTCCGAGTCAGGCCCCGAGTCCCGGACTGGACAGACCCTCACGCCTGCCCGGGACGTCTCCGCTGGCGACCTGCCCGCGTCGTGTCCCCTCTCCTGCAGTCATCCCTTCGTGATGGGCATTCTGGGCGGTGCCTGCGTCGCGCTGGGAGCTAGCCTGCTCGTGGCAATCCAGACCGGCGCACCCGGAGGCTACGGGGTCGCCGCAGTCCTCGCAGGCCTGGGGCTCGCCGCCGGGCTTTTCCTCGCGAGCATCGGTCGTTGCGCCGTCTTCGCCGGCACCCCCGCGCCCTTTCTCGCCTGGTTCCGTGCTGAGATGACCACCGAGCGCCTCGCTTCATGCCTCCTGAGCACACTCCTGGGCAATGCAATCGGCGCTCTCGTCGTGGTCTGGCTCGTCTTCCTCGCCGGCCAGTACGCTCTTGCAGACGCGCAGGTCGGCCAGACCGCGCTCGCCATCGCCAGCCAGAAGTGCGCGCTCCCCTTCGTCTCAATGCTCATCCGCGGGCTCTTCGGAGGCGCGCTCGTCGCTCTCGCGCTCTGGCTCGCCGCAGGGGCCCGGACCCTAGTTGACCGGGCAATCGCCGTCAGCATACCCGCGGTCCTTCTGGTCTCCTGCGGTTTCACCCACTGCGTTTCCGATCTCTACCTGGTCCCCATGGGCCTCGCGATCCAGACCTGGGAGGCGGTCCCCGCGGAAGGCTCGGCCATCACTCTCGCCGCGTTTATGCTCCGCGTCTTCATTCCGGGCGCGATCGGCGGGCTCATCGGCGCCGGGTTCGCGGTGGGTGCCCTGCAATGGGCGAAACATGCCCGCACCGCCGCACCTTGCGCGGACACGACTCGCCCTCGCAGACGAGTGCCGCGGAGCGACACGACCCGCGCCCCAGGCCCACACGGCACACGCCGCCGGGTCCGTCCGCGGCTGGACGACGACGAGACTTCCGGTCCTCCGGGGACCTGAGCCCGAACCCTCATGACTCAGCACAACCCGCCAACCGTGGCGTTGAAGACCCTTGGCTGCAAGCTGAACCAGTTCGAGAGCGAGCAGATTCGCGAAGAACTGGTGCGGCTCGGCGCCATCTCAGTCCCCTTCGACGGCCCGGCCGACGTCTACATCATCAATAGTTGCACCGTGACCGCGAAGACCGACCGGGACTGCCGCCGCCTCATCCGCCGCGCGCGCAAGACCAACCCATCCGCGTTCATCGCGGTCACCGGCTGCTACGCCCAGGTGAGCCCGGATGACCTCGCTGCAATCCCCGAAGCCGACCTGATCGCGGGCAACGAGGCCAAAGGCGACCTCCCCGCGACTATCCGCGCGCGCACTGCCGACAGTCTCGCCTGGCCCGCCGCTGTTCGCTTGCCGGCGACCCCCTGCTTCGACCGCAGCACGATGGTGGACGAGTTCGCCGACCACACC
>JAGPGE010000763.1 GCA_018056145.1 Armatimonadota bacterium | reverse complement strand
CCAGGGCATTGCGCTGCGAACATTGCACGCAGCCCCTTTCCCGCCGCAGTCACGAGGGGACGCGGTTGGTCAGGGCCGGCGAGCATCATAGCACAGGCAGGCGGCCTGAGACACCCCGGACGGCCGCCTTCGAGACCGGACTCGTATCGAGTCCCGAGGTGAGTGTCACTTGATCGACCGATTCCGCGTGAAGCCGGACAAGCTGCGGTGGGTCTGCGACCCGGCCAAACTGGGTTTCGAGACCACCGACCAGCTCAAGGAACTGGCGGGACCCATCGGCCAGAGCCGGGCCGTCGATGCCCTTGAGTTTGGGGTCAACATACGCAGCGACGGTTATAACGTCTTCGTCATGGGCCCTGTAGGCACGGGCCGCATGAGCACGGTTCGCGAGACCCTCGCACGCGTGGCTGAGAAACTCCCGCCGGCGCCGGACCTCTGCTTCGTCTACAACTTCCAGAACCCGGACGCGCCCATCGCAATCTCTCTGCCCGCGGGCGAGGCCTGCCGGCTGCGCGACGACATGGAGGAACTGGTGGAGGACGTCCGTCGGGATCTTACCAGCGCCTTCGAGAGCGAGGAGTATCTCGACCGGCGCGAGGACACGGTGCGCGACTTCCGGGAGAAACGCCAAGAGGAATTGGCGGAGTTCGAAAAGGAAGCGCAGGCGGCCGGCATGGTTGTCGGTCGCGGACCGGCGGGGATTATCGTCGCCCCCGCGAAAGACGGCGAAGTGATGAGCCCCCAGGAGTACGCCGACCTGCCCAACGATGAGCGCAAGGTACTGGACGAGAAGCGGGTGGAACTCCAGGAGAAGCTCAACGACATCCTGCGCAGACACCACCGCGAGGAGAAGAAGACTCGGGCCGAAGTGAAGAAGCTAGATCAGGAACAGGCGAAGTTCGCCATCGGCCACATCTTCGAGGAACTCCGCCAGGCCTACGCCGACTACCCCAAGGTTCTCGAGTACTTGCAGCATGTTGAGCAGGATGTCGTGCAGCACGTGGACGCCTTACGCGAGCACGAGGAAGAGCACGCGCCGGAAATGCCCCTGGGGTTCCAGAGCCCGTCGGTCGGATCGCGGTTCGACCTGTATCGGGTCAACGTCCTGCTCAGCTGCGATCCGGAGCAAGGCGCGCCGGTCGTCTACGAACCCAACCCTACCATTGACAACCTCACAGGGAAGATCGAGCACCGCAGCCAGATGGGGGCGCTGGTCACAGACTTCACCATGATCCGGCCCGGCGCACTGCATCGCGCCAACGGCGGTTACCTCGTTCTCGACGCCGACTCTCTGCTGCGTAAGCCGTATGCCTGGGAAGCGCTCAAACGCGCCCTCAAGAACCACGAGATTCGCATCGAGAGCCTGGCTGACCAGCTGCGGTTCATGGCTACCGTAACCCTGGAGCCGGAGCCCGTGCCCGTGGACCTGAAGGTGGTGCTGGTGGGCACGCCGTACCTGTACTATCTCATGTACGCGTACGATGACGATTTCCCCAAGCTGTTCAAGGTGAAAGCGGATTTCGACACCAGCACGCCCCGTTCGGCGCGCACAGTGAAGCAATATGCGCGGTTCATCGCGACCCTGTGCAACAAGGAGAACCTGCGGCATTTCACCGCCCCGGCGGCGGCGCTGGTGATCGAGCACGCGGCGCGCCTCACAGCCGACCAGATGCGGTTGTCCACACGGTTCATGGAAGTGGCCGACCTCGTGCGCCAGGCGGCATACTGGTGTAGCCACAACGGGCACGAGTACGTGCGCGCCGAAGACGTGCGCCGGGCCCTGCGGGAGCACACCCAGCGCTCCAACCGCATCGAAGAGCGCCTTCAGGAGATGGTGGACCGGGGCTTTATTTTCCTGGATACCAGCGGCGCGAAGGTCGGGCAGGTCAACGGTCTGTCCGTCATTCCTCTGGGCGACTACTGGTTCGGGCGCCCGGGCCGCATCACCGCGCGGACCTACCCGGGCAAGAGCGGGGTCATGCAGATCGACCGCGAGGCCAAGCTCACCGGGCATATCCACGACAAGGGCGTCCTGATCCTCGGCGGGTTCCTCAACGCCCGCTACGGAGACGAAGCGCCCCTGGCGCTTTCGGCAAGCATCACTTTCGAGCAGACCTACGACACCGTGGACGGTGACAGCGCGTCCTCGACCGAGCTGTATGCGGTCCTGTCGAGCCTGGCCGACGTGGCCATCAAGCAGTCCA
This sequence comes from Armatimonadota bacterium, assembly GCA_018056145.1. GTDB lineage: Bacteria > Armatimonadota > Zipacnadia > Zipacnadales > JABUFB01 > JABUFB01. The sequence continues at coordinate 792 of JAGPGE010000763.1, read as the reverse complement.
TCGCGGTGACCGGTTCAGTGAACCAACTCGGGGAGATCCAGCCCATCGGCGGCGTCAACGAAAAGATCGAGGGGTTTTTCCGGGCCTGCAAGTCCCGCGGGCTAACGGGTGACCAGGGCGTGCTCATCCCCAAAGCGAACCTGCCCCACCTCGCGTTGGACCACGAAGTCATCGAGGCGGTGGAAGCCGGCGAGTTCCACCTGTATGCCGTCTCCGACGTGGACGAGGGCATGGAAGTCCTCACCGGCCTGAAAATGGGGCGTAGGGGCAAGAATGGCAAGTACCCCAACGGGACCATCAACCGCAAGGTCGCGGATACCCTCGCCAGGTACTCGTCCGCGGTGGACGGGGGCAACGGCGACAGCAGTGATGAGGATGAAGACGGAGAGTAGGCTCTTCCTGGCGGCAGCCTTCCTGCTCTGCCTGTGTTGTGCGCCGGGCTGCGGCTGCGGCAGGAAAACCGAGAAAACCGATGTCTCCGACCTGCGCATCAGCCGCTATCGGTTGAACGTGGATGATGCCCACCGTGTGGCGCGGGTCTTGGCCGAAGTGGAGAACACCGGCAAGCGCAGAGTCCCCGAAGCCGTCATCCTGGCCACTCTCCGCGGGCCCGGTGACGACCCGTACCAGTCCGGACGCGCGGTGGTCAAGGATATCCCGGCGGGTCAGGGTCGGGCATTCAGCCTGTCAATCGAGGCCCGCGGAACCGAACGCGATGTGGACTTCGTGATTCTTGCCCCCGATGATCCGCGCGCTGCCGAACCGGTGGCGCCGGAAGCCGCAAAGCCCGGT
>JAGPGE010000762.1 GCA_018056145.1 Armatimonadota bacterium | reverse complement strand
GCCTCAAGGGCACAGTGGGCGCCCTGCGGAGCGGCTCGGGAGAGACCTTGCCCGAGTCTGCGGCGGAATTGCTCGCCGTGGATTACGTCAATGTGGAGTACGCCTCCGACGAGATCGGCCGCACCGGCCTGTGGCCCGACCCGCTGCCACCCCTGGGCGGCGGGCGAGACGTTCCGGCCGGCTGTAATCAGCCGCTGTGGCTCAGCGTCAAGGCACCGCCCGATGCCCGCCCGGGGCTGTACTCGGGGGAGGTGACCCTCACCGCCGAAGGCTTCCGGGCTGTCGTGCCGGTGCAGGTCGAGGTCTTCGCTTTCGCACTTCCGCCCGACAGCACATGCAAGACCATGTTCGGCTGGAGCCCGGGCAATGTGCGGCGCTACCACAACCTGCGGACCGAAGCCGAGCAGCGAACCGTCTTCGACAAGTACCTGGGCAGCTTCGCCGATCACCGCATCAGCCCGTATAACCCCGCGCCCCTGGACGGGTTCACCTACCAGTGGAAGACCGGCAGCCGGTGGGATGGCGGGAGAATCGTCACCGACAATCCCCATGCGGGCGGGGCCGCGTTGCTGAGCGAAGACAGCTCCACGACCGCAAGCCCTCAGGCCGCTTATACCGAGCCGGTGTCAGTGGGGACGGCCCCCCTGAAGCTCAGCCTGTGGTACCGCACCGAGGCCTCCGAGGGAGCGATGGTGGTTCTGTCCCACCTCGACGCGGCCGGGGCGCATATCCAGAACCACAACAAGCACGCGGTACTGCCCGCTTCAGGGGAGTGGCGGCAGGCTGAGTTCACCTTCGCCGATCCGCCCCCGGCAACCCGCTCCGCCCGGCTGAGCATGTTGGGGTGCCAGTGGACTCCGGAGGGCGAGAAGACCGGCGCAGTCTGGCTGGATGATGTGTCAATGGTGGACGCCGCAACCGGGAAAGAACTCATCGAAGACGGCGGCTTCGAGAACGCGCGGCCGGTGGCCGGAACGGACTTGGTGAAGTTCGACTGGGCGAAGTGGGACGCGGCGATGGAGCGCGCGGTCAAGGACTACCGGTTCAACACTTTCATCATCAGTGTCCCCGGCCTCGGCGGCGGGACCTTCCACGAGCGCTACCCCGGCGAGCTATGCGGCTACACAGAGGACACGCCCGAGTATGCCGCCTTGCTGAAGGCCTGGTGTGACGAAGCGCGAGCGCATCTGCAGGAGCGCGGGCTTCTGGACCGGGCGGTGGTCTACCCCTTCGACGAGCCGGATGTGAAGGACTACCCCTTCGTGATCTCCCAACTCCACCGCCTGAAGGACGACTTCCCCGGGTTGCGGCGAATGGTGCCGATGAACCTGGGGGCCGCCGATGAGTTCGTCGGGCTCATCGACCTCTGGTGCCCGATCATGCACTCCCACCGTCCGCAGTTTGCCACTGAGAGGCAGCAGGCAGGGGACATCTACACCTGGTATATCTGCTGCGGCCCGAAGGCTCCCTACATCGCCAACTTCATCGACCGCCCCGGGACTGATCTGCGCGTATGGCTCTGGCAAACCTGGCAGGAACGCGTGGATGGCGTGCTGATCTGGGAGAGCACCTGGTGGACCAGCGGCGCGGCCTACCCGGATACCCCCCAGAATCCGTACTCGGACGCCATGAGCTGGGTGGATGGCTACGGGACGCCTCGCGGCGAGAAACGGCGCTGGAACTGCGGCGACGGCCGGTTCCTGTATCCGCCGCAGGCTGCCACGGGCATGCAGCCGGAAACCGTGCTGGACGGTCCCGTCACCAGCCTGCGCTGGGAGGCCCTGCGCGACGGCGTGGAGGACTACGAGTACCTGGCCCTGCTGAAGCGCCTGCTGACCGAGAAGCGCGGAAGGCTCACGCGGGACGAGGCTGCGAGGTACGAGGCCCTGCTGAGGGTGCCCGAGGACGTCTCGGCCTCCCTCGTGTCCTACACTCAGGGCCCTGTCCCGCTGCTGGCGCGGCGGCTGGAGATCGCGAGTGCCATCGAGGCACTCTCCGCGCGCTGAAACATCCGCCAATGAGTTCGGCCATGGGACGAACTCGACTGACCGGGTAGCGCCACCGGCGCCCTAATCAGCGATACACGCCCAGTTCGACGATATGCCCGGCGTTGTTGGCGCTGTTGTGCAGGATCGTCACGCGCACATACCGCGCCTCGCACGGGGCGAATCGGTACTCGTCCCCCGACGCGGTGGACAGGGCGTTGTCTGTCTTCTCCCCCACCAACTGCCAGGTCTCATTGTCGGTAGAGACCTCCACCCGGTAGTGGTAGTACCGTTTGTCCCCGAAGTAGGTTTGCAGCCAGATGCGGCTGACGGTCTCGGCCTTGCCCAGGTCAATGGTCGCCCACTGGGGAAGGAAGTCAGCACCCCAGTAGGTCTCCGGGTTCTGGTCGGTGGCATACTCCAGGGGGTAGCCGACGCCATGCGGCCCGCTGCGTCGCCGGACGGAATCCTGACATTCCCCCGACCTGAACGCCGCGAGGTTGCCGGCGATGCGGGGCCCGAACTCCTCCCGCCGCGCCTTGAGATAATCCGCCAGGGCCTGATGCGCTGCCTTGTCCTCGGCCTCAAGCTGGGCCCTGCGCGCAGCCAACTCCCGCCGGCTGACTGCCGCCAGCGGAGCGTAGTCCGCCGGGCCCTTCACCTGATCTGCCGCGGTCAGATAGTGGTTCCGGAAGACGTCCTCCTCCTCGGGGTCGAGGAAGTACTTGCGCCCGCCGTGAACCTGCAGCCCGGGCCAGTACGGGATGCGCGCATTGGACCGCACCGCCCAGTCAGCCACGGTCCGATCCACGCGGCAGCCGTCGTAGCACAGCTCGCCGATGGCGTTGCTGATGTTGTACCCCGACACCACGTAGCGCAGGTAGGTCTCGTCCACAGCCGGCCGCGGCTGGCCCTCACCGCGCAGCAGGTAATCCGCCCAGGTGTTCACGAAGGGACAGTACAGCTCCGTGTACGGCAGCGGCATGGTGGTGCAATGCACGTAGAGCCGCCT
>JAGPGE010000069.1 GCA_018056145.1 Armatimonadota bacterium | reverse complement strand
CGGTTGTTGTTTCTCAGGCGCCCGCTGGGCAGGGAGGAAGGGGACGGCGGGCACCATATGTGCCTGCCGTCCCCTTGTGCGAACCGGTGAGGGACCGCCGATTCCCGCGGCTATCCCCGCACCGTGCGCAGGTTCTCTATATCCTCCGCGGTCAAAGTAGTCTTGCCGTCAGCGCCAATCTGAACCGCCTGTCCGTTGAGGATGAACACGATGTTGTCGGAAAGCGCCAGGTACTGGTTGGCCACTGGAAACTCCCGGCTTAGCTGGAAGTAGGCCTCGCTGTAGGCCTGCACCTTGAGCGGCTCGCCGAACTTCGCCGGGTCATAGCGCAGGTCCTGGACCTGGCCGCCACGGTTCACGAAGCCCCGCTGTCCCCGGGCCTGAACGTTACTTATGGCGACTTCCTCGCCCTTTTCGTTGAGATAGCGGTTCTGGGCGGCCAGATTGCTGCTGTCCCTCATGCGCTGGGAGTTCTGGGCCTGGGAGGTCGCCCAGCCCCCGCCGCGCCGGCTGAAGGCCAAGCCCATGGCCGCCTCAGCCGCCGGTGCGGCCCCGGCCATCCCAGCCGGCCCGGTGATTGGAGCGTCTTCGTCGGCCAGGAAGGCCGTGTATTCGGTGAGGATCCCGTACTTTGTGCTCAGGGCCACGATCTCGTCCACCAGTTCCTTCTCCTTGCCATGCAAGCGGATCTGGTCCAGCAGGAACCCGATCTTGCGCGACGCCCACAAGGGTGCGAGATACTCCGTATTCCCCCGTGTCTCGGGGAACGTCACCTGCGTTTCGAAGCTGCGCTTCCCATCGCCGGCTTTTCCGGTAAGAGTGACTGTGGTCTCGCCGCAGGTTTCGCTCTTGTACCGGCCGAATACCGCAAGTTGGGAGCCGGAGAAAAGGTCCGGCAACTCATGCGGGTAGCTGTCATAGGTCTTCACCGTGCCAAAGTTCAGTTCCAGTCCCGTGAGGACCGGCTGGGCGATCTTTGAGTACCAATTGGAGACTTTCACCTCAATGTCTTCACCAGGGCGCACATACGTGGACACGCCGCCGTTCTCATCCGCCGCGCGGTCCAGGAAGTGGGTGTCCACATCGTAGCCCACGCCGAAGGTGAAGACCCGGGTGGGCAGAGGCTTCTCGGCGATCTGCTTTTTCGCATCGTCGGCGATCTGGTCGGGGTCGGTGACCTCTCCCACCGTGGGCAGGCCGTCGGTAATCACGGCAATGTAGTTGGGGTGCTTCTCCGCCCGGGTCCGGATGGCGCTTGCGAAGGCCTCGCTCATCGCGGTCCCGCCTCGTGCTGTGATGTCTGCCACGAACTTGCGGGCCTTGTCGATGTTCGCCTTGCTCGCGGGCATGAGCCCGCCGCCCAGGGATTCCACAGTGGAGGAGAAGGTCAGTATCTCGAACTCGTCCTGAGGGTTGAGGCTGTTCACGCAGAACTCCAGGGCCTTCCGGGCCTGCTCGATCTTCTCCCCGGCCATGGAGCCGGAACGGTCCAGCACGAAGATGACCGACTTGGGCGCAGCCTTCGCCGGTGTGGTTTCCTCGCTGGACGGTGACGCGAGGAGCAGGAAGAACCCGTCCTCGTTCTTCTCCTTGAAGGTCAGGACGCTGGTGGTCACATCCTGCTTCGCGGGCGAATAGTGCAGGATCATGTCTCGGTCGGGCTTGCTGTTGGTCTCCTCGTGCGAGACCACCACTTCCCCGTCCGCCTTGCGGCTCACGTCCACCTCGTGACTGGGGGAGTAGACCGCGCCGATCTTGCCCTCGGCCCTAATACTCGCCTCGAACACCGTCTCGCGGATTGGCTTGGACGAGAACTTCTCGGTGCTCATGGGGTAGTTGTACGAGACCAGCCCGTTATCGAACCCGAGAAGCTCGGTGTAGCGCAGTTCGATCCTGCGCTCGCCGCGGCCGGGAATGGGGTAGATGCGGGCCCGGTACGTGTTGCGGCCGGTGTACTCGAGCAGCGCCGGGTCCTTGCGTTTGCGGACGATCTCCTCGTAGATGGCGACGGCCTTCTCCCGCTCCAGGATCTCTCCGGGCATTGGCTTGCCGTCGACGATCAGCGTGAAGTCCTTGACCACGGCTCCGGGCGGCAGGGGGAAGATATACGTGGCCTCCTGCTCACGGTCGGTCTCGTTGACGAACACCTGGTCCACGTAGGTCGTGGCGATCTGACCCTCAATGCTCACCTTGACGTGGTGGTACTTAATGCTGAAGTAGGGGGCTTCTTCGATGGGGCGTAGCGGCGGGATGAGAATCCCATCGGCAGCCACCCCCGCACAGACTGCGACCGACAGTATCGTCACCCAAAGATGCACCAGCGCGCGTCGCGACATGAGCCTCGCCTCCCGGCCGTTGTCTGGAACCATCGCGCATCACGTCACCATGCGCCACTGCCAGATGGACGGATGGGAAGGCCGAGATGTTCCGGAGTCGGGCGTCAGTTCATGTAGCGCCGCGGTCAATATCCGCTACAACCCGCGGCGCCGGGAGGGTGATCTGGCCTGCCCGGCGAATAGACCCACGCGCCGGCGCGATGGCCCGGCTGCAGACAGACACCTGATGGGCTGGGGATACCCGATGCGATTCGGTCTCGAGCTACGATTCGAGGGTGACGAGGACGACCTGGCCCGTGTGGCGAGGCTTGCGGAGATTGGGTACCAGTATGTCCACCTCTCCGTGGACTGCCTGCGTTGTGGCGCGGAACCTGAAGCGTACTACGCGGTGCGCCGGTCGCTGAATCGCGCGGCAGTGCGCCCGGAAGTCTTCTCATGGGCGATGCCCCCCGGGATGCCACTCGTGGGTGATGATGTTCACTGGCCCGCCACCGAGAAGCATCTCGCCCTCGCGCTGGAGCGCATTGAGGAGACGGGTGGGCAGGTCCTTGCGTTTCCGGCCAAACCGGGCGCACCGATCCCGGCCGACTACCCCGTTGACGACGCAGTGAACCAGGTCCGATACTTCCTGGGGATCGCCGCCGACTATGCCGGCCCCATTGGCATCGCCCTGGGTGATCTGCTCCATTCCCCGGAAGACGCCGATGAGTCCGCACCGGGCGCGGCGGAGCTGCTCAGGTTGCTCGGACGCCCCGAGATACGCCTGCTGCTGGAAGGGCCATGGAGTCAGGAAAGCGTTCCCACGGAGCTTGACGTGACTCGCGTGGCGCAGGCGATTGTCTGCGGTGATGAGCCGGACAGACTAGCGGAATGGGTAATGTCGCTGGCGCGGACGGGGTACGCCGGGCGGGTCACCGTCCGGTTGACGGATCTGAACGAAAGCGCGGCGAGTGACGCACTGGAAGCGGCCCGCCGGGTGCGCGGGGCTTGACTTTCCCACGCCGGGGTTGGTTAACTAACCAGACTATCGGCACAACACCAGGAGGCGCAAGCATCATGGCCGAGTCTCATGAACCGGGCACCATTCTCGAAGTCAACGCCGGACTCCACGATCGCAAGGACGCGATCGTTACCTGGACCTGCTCGGGCGGTTGCGACTGCGAGTGCGACTGCGAGGCAGGGCACGTCCTGTACGAGCTGGACGAAAACGGGAACCAGGGGGCTGAAGTGCCGTGCCAGTGCACCCCGGACTGCGGGTGCGAAGATGAGTGCGGAGGCGAGTGCGGCAGCCTGACGTGGATCGTGCCTGAGCTCAAGGCCGGGCAGACCAAGCGTTACGTCATCGGCGAGGGCGAGCCCACGCAGGTTCCTGGCGTCACCGTCGGCCTCAAACCGGGCGAGCAGGCGGATTTCGTCGTGGCAGGAACGCCGTTTACCAGTTATGTTGTGAAGGAAGGCATCGCCCGCCCGTACTGCTACCCCGTCTACGGACCCGGCGGCGCCGAGGTCACCAATCTCGGCCCGTCCGACCACGTGCATCACAAGTCCATGTACATCGCCCAGGGCGATGTCAACGGCTGTGACAACTGGTCGGAGCTTGAGGGCCACGCGTCCACCATCAACCGCGAGGTGCACGTGACCGCTGAGGGCCCGGTCTTCGGCGAGATCGTCAGCATCAGCGACTGGGTCAGCGCCAAGGGCCAGAACATCCTGCAGGAGATCACCGCGATTCGGGTCTACAACACCCCGGACAATCGCCGGATCATGGACTGGGATATCACCTGGTTCGCGGCCTACGGCGGCGTGTTCTTCGGAGATACCAAGGAAGCCGGCACCATCGCGGTGCGCGTGGCGGAGAGCATGGAGGTGCGCAACGGTGGGACCTTCCGGAACTCCTATGGCGGCATCAATGACGATGAGTGCTGGGGCAAGCGCGCGGAATGGGTGGACTACTACGGCCCGGTAACCTCTGGCGTTGCCGGGATCACTCTCATGGACCACCCTGAGAATCTGCGGTTCCCGACTTACTGGCATGTGCGCGGCTATGGCCTGTTCACCGCGAACCAGTGGGGGATTCACGACTTCACCGGAGACTGGAGCCAGCGCGGTGACTTTGCGCTGGAAGGCGGCGACGCTCTGAACTTCATGTTCCGCGTGTACATCCACGACGGCGACACGGACCATGCCTGCGTAGCCGGGAAGTACATGGACTTCATTTACCCGCCGAAGGTGACCGTGGTCCAGGGCTGAACAGCCGCCGGACAACGACGCAGCCTCAACTGACACGGCAGGGGGCGCCGTTGAGCGACTCCCTGCCGTTTCCTGTGCCCAGCCAGCCCCGACGCTTACGTACGGGAAACGCTTCTGACGCATGGAGACTCAAGACTTGAGAGAACTCAGTACGCTGCACCGCAAGGTCCCGTTCTACTACGAAGGAAAGGTTGGCGAAGACACGATCATCCATTACGGTGACGGCGGCCGGAAGACCGCGCGGATCAACTCCGCGGGATGGAAGGCCATGCTGAGGCAGTTCAGCGGCCAGGAAGTGCGCCTGGGCAGGTCGCCTCGCAACCCGTCGCCGGGCAGCCTGGGCGAGTGGCTCAAGAAGACTTTGCGGCGCCCTGGGATCGCTTCCTACGTCGCCCCGATCCTGATTGCCGAAGGGTACGCTGAAGAGGTGCCCGGCGAGAAGAGCTCACGCATACGCTTTCTCGGCAACGGGAAGCATTGAAGGAGGCCCGGCTTGCTCCGGCGGCGAATTCTGTGGGACGCGCGTTGGGCGCGCGACCTCACTGGAAGCCGGAGGGGATCGCCGTGCGTGGAACCTTCGTCGGTTGCGCCGCGTTGCTGCTGATGGCCAGCCTTGCTCAGGCGGATTTCGACGACCCCTTTGACACCCCCGCGCTCGACGAAAGATGGGAGTGGCACGTTCCCAGGCCTGGTCCCGACCTTTCATTGACCGCCAATCCGGGCCATCTGCGCATCACGCTGCCCGCCGTGCCCGGCGGGTACAACCAGTGGGTGAACCCCGAGGCGAAGCAGGCGCCTCTACTCCTCACTGCCGCCCCGCGGGGCGACTTCCTCCTGTCCGCGCGGGTCAAGCTGATCTCGCACACCCCCCAGAGCAACTTCCACCTCGCGCTGATCACCGGGCTCTCAAAACGGTACCTGTTGGGCTGGGGACCGTTCTTCGCGCCGGCACTCGGGAACCCGACGCAGGCGCCCGAAGTGTGGGGGGAACCTACTGGGCAGGGCGGTTACCTCAAGCTCAAGGCGGACTGCAGCGACCTGATTCTCGCTATACGCAAGCGCGGGAGGGTCTATGAGATGCTGGTGCGGGGTGCTGAGAATGCGCCCTGGCGCACGGTCGGCAACTGGGAGACCCCGTGGCCCCCGAAATACGTGGGCTTCATGGGCAAGACCTTCGGCGACGCCGGCCCGGTGATTGTGGACATCGATTGGATCCGCCTGGAAACGTCACCCTCGGCTCCCGAGGAGCCGCTGGTGGCGAGCATCAAGGTGGACGCAACCCACGAGGGCTGGCCGCTGGACGAGATGCGCTTCGGCCAGTTCATTGAGCACATGTTCGACTGCATCCAGAACGGCATATGGGCGGAGCTTGTCTGGAACCGCAAGTTCACCGGACCTGTGGATGGCAACGGGGTGGTCGAGGGCTGGCGGGCCAGTGGGCTGCGCGAAGGCGTCCGTTACAGCCGCGACAACCACATCTACTACTCTCCGGCGCAGTCGCAGCGGATCGAGCTTCCGGATGGAGAGCCCGCGGGTATCTCGCAGGAATTCGGCCTGCGAGGGGGAGTGGGGTACAGGGCGCGGCTGGTTGCGAGGCAAGACGGTCTCGCAGGGCCGGTGAGCCTGCTCCTAATAGCTGGCGACCGCCTCATCTCCCGCGCTGACGTCGCGGTCGGGCAGGACTGGACGGTGCGCGAAGTGGATCTCGCGGGCCCGGAGCGGGAATGCACCGGGCGCTTCGTCATTCAAGCGGCCGGGCCGGGCACTCTCTGGCTGGGTGCGGTGTCGGTGATGCCAGCGGACAATGTCGAAGGCTTCCGCGCGGATGTGCTCGAAGCTATCCGGGAGATTCGGCCCCCCCTAGTGCGCTGGCCGGGCGGGAACTTCGTGTCCGGGTACGACTGGCGCGACGGCATTGGCGAACGCGACCGCAGGCCGCCGCGCTGGAACCGCGCCTGGAATCACTGGGAGTTCAATGACGTCGGGACGGACGAGTTCATCCGCTTCGCCCGGCTCGTAGGGACGGAGCCGTACATCTGCGTGAATGCGGGCGAAGGAAATGCGCGCGACGCGGCGGCCTGGGTTGAGTACTGCAATGCCTCAGCCGACAGCGCGTGGGGGAAGGTACGGGCAGCCGGCGGCAATCCGGAACCTTACGGCGTGGAAATCTGGGGCATCGGCAACGAGATCTATGGCCCGTGGCAGTTGGGGCATCTGCCCGCCACGCGCTACGGCATCAAGGCGGTGGAGTTCGCCGAGGCGATGAAGGCCGTCGACCCCGGCATCAGGCTGATCGGCGTGGGCGTTGACGCGGACGGCTGGGGTAACTGGAACGCCGAGGTCTCGCGCATCGCGGGGCACGCTTTCGACTGGCTCTCGGTTCACTACTACCTGGGGATTGAGTCGCGGGATGACCCGGTGGTGAATTACATGTCCGTGCTCGGGGGGCCGCCTGCGGTGGAGCGGATGCTGGAACGTTCCTGGCAGATCGCGTGCGAGGCTTCGGGCAAGGACCTGCCCATCGCCTTCGATGAGTGGAATGTGGTGGTTGACAACGGCGGGACATTTTACTCCCTGCGGGACGGGCTGTTCGCGTGTGCGGTCTTCAACGCCCTGCATCGCCTGGGTCCGAAATGCCCCATGGCCAACCTGGCGCAACTTGTAAATGTGCTGGGGGCCATCGAGACCACTCAGACGCGAGTGCTGCGCACGCCGGTCCACCGGGCCTTCCAGCTCTACCTGGAGACCTCGCAGCCAGTTGGGGTCCCGGTCGAGCACGCGGGCCCGTCAATCGAGACGCCTGGGGGCAGGGTGGATGCCCTGGACGTGGTGGCATCGCGCAGCGAGGACCGATCGGCGCTGACCATCGCGCTGATCAACCGAATGCCGGGCGATCCGGTGACGGCAGACATCCAACTGGGTGATTTCGTTGCACGGGGCCCGGTGAGAGTCTCCGCGCTCATGGCCGACACCCCGGAAGCCACCAACACCTTCGAGGAACCTGACCGGGTTACGATCAAGCGCTGGAGTATCTCGGTGGATGAACTGCGCTCGCTGGAAGTGCCCCCCCACACGGCCATGGTGCTGGAAATGGGGAGGGAATAGGTCAGCCGGCCTGCCCGCATCGTTCTACTCCCGGGTGCCGGGTTCTTCCCGCTCCAGAATGTCAACGAACGTGCGGTACGGCGGGAATGGCCGCCTTACGAACCGGCGTTTCATCGCGGCGTCCGGGTCGGGGTTCAGGTTGAGCGTGACCACGGGAGCAAAGCCCTCTTCCTCAACCATCCGGTCCAGTGATGAGGGTCCGGCGCCCTTCCTCTCGCTTGCTCCCGAACCCGGGGAGCGCTCCCAAATGATGCGCCGGGCGGTCTCAACATCACGTTGCTTCACCGCGTAGGCATTGAGCGCAGGGGTGCCCTGCTGCTTGAGGTACCACAGCATCGCGGGGTGTCCTGTGATCACCAGGTCTCCCGGACGGTAGGCATCGTCGATGCGCCGGGCCACTCCCCGCCAGTCATCCAGCGCCTGCGTGCCAAGGTAGTCGCGCCCGGCGAGCATGTTGGCCTGACCCAGGGCCGCAATCACGGTGGCCGCCAGCAGCCCCATGGCGGCGGGAACCCGATTGCTGGACCCCATGAGGATGAGGGCTTTCAGGGCAAGATAGGCCGCGTTGCTGGCAAGGTAGTAGCAGGCTACCGCCATCCGCGGGAGCCAGATGAACATTGCGACCGGCACTGCGGCCAGCACGGGCAACACGGCATAGGGGTTCGGGCCGATGACAGGACCGGGTGTGGGCGCTGGCTTTCGCCGGAGTGTCAGCAGTGCCCAGGCGAGCGCGATCGCTGTCGCTAGCGCGTAGGGGACCACGGTATGCCAGCGCCAGGGGAAGAGCGTGGCCCCGACGTCGAAGGAGTAAAGCAGGTAGGCGACCTTGCCAAAAATGCCCCCCTCGATGGGTGCGCGGTCGAAGCCGGCAGAGCCCCGGATGAGCCCGGGGATCTTGATGACCATCCAGGGGGCAACCACGAGTGCGGAGAGAGCATGGGCGCCCAACAGGACTGTCCACGATCGCCCACGACGCCCGACGGGGGTGAGTGCGTAGATGACCCATTGGGCCAGCATGATGCCCGTGAAAGTCAGGTTATACAGGGCGCCGGCGATGCAGGCGAGCATGAGGCCAGTTGTGGTCGCGCGTGTTCTCCCACGAACGAGAGTCGAGACCCAGCACCAGGTCGCGAGTAGCGCCAGCGCCGCGAAGGGCATGTACCAGCGCGCAGAACGGCTGAACAGGACCAGGTGGGGCGAGATCGCCACCAGATAGGCCGAGGCCATGGCAATGCGCCTGTCGCCTGCAAGATCCCGTACGATGAGGTAGACCAGTGGGATCAGGGTTATCCCAGCGATGACCGCAGGAATGCGCACTGCGGCTTCGGACGTTCCTGCCAGCCGCACCCAGCACCAGAGCATGATGGTGTGCAGGGGCGGATGCACGTCACTCTCGGCGATCCTCATCGTCTCAATGAAGGGCTGGATCGCCGCATTGATGCTCCAGGCGTCGTCCCCGGTCAGACACAGGCGGCCGAGATCGGCGAAGCGCAGGCCCGCACCCAGGAGCACAATGCCCGCGAGCCACAAAGCGTTTCGTGTGCATCTGGGACGATCAAGCGCAGTTACGTCGCCTGTCAACGGGATCACCGGGCTGTTGCCGTGGATTGGAGCTCGCCGGGGGCGAGAATGAGAGTGCAGCAGTGAGTTCGCGCTGCAGTCCCCGATGACCTCTCGGCAGGCCGGCGTTCAGGTTCAGGCCGCCTTCTCCCGCGCCTGGTCACCCTTGCTCGGGAACGTCAGGGCGCCGATGGGGCAGGCTGCAGTACACTCGGCGCACTTCAGGCAGTCGCGCTCCTCGAGGATCCCCGCGTCCTTGTGATCCATGGGCGACAGACCGAAGGGACAAGCCTTCGCGCACAGGCCGCAGGATTTGCAGGCCGCGCCGTCGATCTGCAGAGTGTGCTTGTGCCCGCCCAGCTTGCTCTGCATAGTCCCCATGGGGCAGAAGGAACACCACGCGCGAGGGTGAACCAGTACCCCGAGCACCACGCCAATTGCAGTGGTTGCAAGGCACATCACCCAGAACACCCGGCCCCAGTGCATAATGTCCGATGGGTTCTGGGATATGCGAAAGACCATGAACCCCATCATCGCGGCCAGGACGATCCACCGGAACGCCGGCTTGCGCAAGAACTCGGGAATCGGCCGCTTCAGGCTGATCGGAGCGATCATTCGGTCGAGGAAGCTCCCGCGTGGACACAGGTTCCCGCATACATAGCGGCCACGGATAATGCCGCCGATGATGCCGATGAGCATGACGGTAGGCACGATCAGGCCGACGAGCGGGTACTTCCAACCGAGGCCGATAGTGATGATGACCAGCGGGGCGAGCAGCCACTGTGTGGTTCTCCGGCGCACGTTGATGCGTGGAACCTTCGTCTTGCGGGGCGCGGGTGCTGTTGTCTCCGACATGGGCGACGCCTCTTTCATTCGAATATAATGAATTTCTTATAATATAACCAGCCAAGCAGCGCCTGTCAATACGTGGAGTTCGGATAAAAGAGGTCTCTGCACACACGCGAGCATTTGAACTCTCAGCCCTGATCCCATGGAGGAGTACACCCATGAAGAAGCTCTTTCCGTTGCTGGTTTTACTTGTCTCGGCCGCCGCGTGGTCCGAAATGGCCGTGACCGACGCCAAGGGCAACATCACCGCGATCCAGACCGCAGGAGAGTACATCCCTGTTCAGATCGGCCTGCGCATACCGGTGAAGGGGTGGTCGCCGATCCGATCGCTAAGTGACGCCACCGACGTGAGAATGACACGGGATGGCGACACCATTTATTGGCAGGGAAACGTGGAGGTCGAGTCTGGGAAGCTCTTCGGCTATGTCCAGACGCTTGAGGAGCGCGACGGCTCCATCTTCCTGCACTGGGATGTCACCGCCCAGGCCGTTGCGAACATCGAGGGCGTGTTCCTGTGGCTGGACGTGCCGATTGAGCTGTTTTCGGGAGGCGCCTGCGAGCTTCTGGCGGGAGACGTTCCCACCGCATCCGCCAGCTTCCCGGTCACGAAGCCTGACCAGCGCCACTTTGTGCGGGCAAACTCGGACCGCATCCTCATGGCCGGGCCGGATGGGCGCATTCGCCTCGAAGCCGCTCTGGACCGTCCTCTGAATGTGGTGGTTCAGGATACGCGGGAGTGGAGTGGGTCGGTCTACACTGCATTCCCGCAGATCGCCGGCGTTCTCGAGGCCGGGCAGACTGCGTCGCTCGACCTGGAACTGAAGCTCACCGCGGAGCCCGATGAGACCCCGGCCAACCTGTCCCTCGACGCCCGCAGGACTCGGTTCCGCCTGCACGGGTTTGGAGGCAACTACTGCTTCGGCATTGAGTCGCCGGTCACCCAGTACACTCTGGCGAACCTGAACGTCGCCTGGGCTCGTACGGAGATGACGCCCATGGAGTGGGAGCCCGAGAACGACGATGCCGACCCCGCGCATATGAACTGGGAAGCCTATGAGAGCCGGGATAGGCCCGGCAGCAACCTCCGCCGGGAGTTCGAACTGGCACGCCAGATCCAGGACAAGGGGATCCCGTACGTGATCAGCATCTGGAACCTGCCTGAGTGGCTGTACAGGGACCCGGGCAAGGGTATCCAGGCGCATCACCGGGAGGTCCCGCCGGAGTTGTGGGATGAGCTGCTGGAGTGCCTTGGATCGTATCTGCTCTATGCGAAGAGGCAGTATGGCGTCGAGCCGGACCTGTTTTCCTTCAACGAGCCGGACTACGGAGTGAAAGTGTACTTCTCGCCCGAAGGACACAGGGAGGCGATCAAGTCAATCGGCGCGTACTTCGGCAAACTGGGGTTGAAGACGAAGATGCTTCTGGCGGATACCGCCGCGCCCCGCAATACCCACACCTACGGGATCCCGGCATCCCAGGACCCTGAGGCGATGAAGTACGTTGGGGCCGTCGCTTTCCACTCCTGGGGTGGAGCTTCACCGGAGCAGTATAAGGCTTGGGGCGACTTCGCAGAACGTCTGGGCCTGCCACTTCTGGTTGCCGAGCTTGGGGTGGATGCAGGCGCGTGGCGGACGCGCTCCTATGACAGCTTCCAGTATGCCTTGCGTGAGGTCCAGATGTACCAGGAACTGATCCTGCACGCCCGGCCGCAGGGAACGATGCAGTGGGAGTTCACCTCGGACTACAGTATCGTCAAGGAGATTCGGGGAGCGGACGGCACGGTAACGCTCGAGCCCACCGTTCGCTTCCACTTCGTGCGGCATTTCTGCAACCTGACGCCTCAGGACTCCGAAGCGCTCGCGACTGAGAGCGACCACCCAAAGGTGCTCTTTACCGCCTTCCGGAAAGCCACCGAGGACGGGGAGAAGTGGGCCCTGCACATCTCGAACCACGGTGCGGCTCGGAAGGTGCGAGTGTCAGGGCTGCCTGCGTCGCTCACGAGTCTGACCCGGACGGTGACCAGCGAAACACTGTCCTTCGGGCAATCCGGCCCGATCTCCCCAGTGACGGGGGAGTTCGAGCTTGACCTGCCGGCGCTGTCGCTTACGACGCTCACGAGCCCTTAGCCCGGTCCGACCTCGCGGAGTTGCATGCATGCCCGTCAGCGAGACAGACTATGAGCTGTGTTTCCGCCTGCGCCGAGGGGGCCACGGCGTCCCTTTCGCTCTTGCCCGCGCCGAGCTCCTGGCCTGTGTCCATGATCTGCCGGTCGCGGTATCCTGTGAGAATCAGACACGGATGAAGGTGCGGCTGACCTGCCCCTGTGACCTGGAGCCCGAACTGATCCGCCGGGCCGGGTTCCTCGGGTACTCCGTGGCGCTGAGTCGGGTCACGCGCGTTCCGGGAGCGGGGCAGGAAGTCAGTCAGGGCCGCAGGCATTCTGGCAGGATCTTGCGCGGGAACTACCGCATTGGGCACGATCTTGTTCAGTGCGAGCCTCTCTGGATTGCCGACGAGAAGGAGAGGGCGGACGCCTCGCCACATCGCCGCGAGTTCCTGCTAGACGTCGAGGGCGTCCCGGTGAGCAGTATGGCTCGACGCAGGTACCGGCGACTGTCGGTCTGCGATGCCCGTCTACTGCTGAACCTCGCGAGACTTGCCGAAGGAGCGACGGTTCTGGAGCCGTATGCTGGGATCGGTGGGATTGTGGTGGAAGCCCGGCGGCGCGGAATACGGGTGATCTGCGGCGACGTGGACCCGGCGCTGCGTCTCGGTCTGGCGGAGCTGTCGGGCGGGCTGGCGTCAGTCTGGGATGCCGGAATGCTTCCACTCCGCGACGGCTGCTGCGACGCCGTCGTGACCGAGCCCCCGTATCTGGGGAGCGAACATGATGCAGTTGCGGCCACGTTGACCGAAATGGCGCGCTGCCTCCGGCCCGGTGGCCGTCTGTCCGTGCTGGTCACTCGCGAACTTGCGGAGAAGGTCCTGCGCGCGGCGCGGGGAACTGGGCTGGCGTGTATGGAGACCTACGAACTGCGGCGCGAGGGGTCCATGGTGTGCGACGCACTCGTGCTGCAGAGACGCGATTGACCGCAGGCGGAAAGCGAACGGAGCCAGTCCTCTGCGCACTGAAGCGCGTCGCGGTCTGCGGAGATACGAGGCCGGGGATGCCAGGTGCGTGCATGCCGAGACTGAGTAGCAGATACGGGC
>JAGPGE010000761.1 GCA_018056145.1 Armatimonadota bacterium | reverse complement strand
AAGCCGTTGCAGCGCGGTCTCATCAAGTTCCGGCGCGCACCCGTCCGCGATTCGCTTCAGGCACTCATGTCCGCGGACGTCCTCGGGCATCATCGCCATCCCCCGCGCTCAGCTCCGCCCGGCACTACGCTATTGCTTCCCAACCTGCTCGAGCACTTCAGCGGCCGTGCCCTCAATCCGCACCGCCTCATTGATCACCGCGGCGGCCTTCCCGAAGCTCTCTCGCTGTGCCTCAAGAGACGTCCCCTGCTCGCCGCTTAGCGCCGGGAAGTTCTCATCGAGGATCTGGGCCTCGCCCCGATAGAGGCCCGCCGCCCGGCTCAGCAGCGGGCGGTCGGCTTCCAGCATGTGCGCCGACGCCGCGTCCAGGAAGTCCGCCGCGGCCTTGCGCGCGCTGATCAGCAGCTCCCGCGGCCTGCCGGACCACGACGCCAGTCTGGCCAGAAGCCCCGGGTCGGTCTCGGGCTGCGACGCCAACTGCAGGTCTCCCGCGAGACGCTTCAACCCCGCGAGCCCCGGAACCAGCGTTGCGTAGGTTCGCGGCTCGCGCACCATCGCGATTGCCTGCTCCAGCGACCAGAGGATGGTGGTCCGCACGGAACGCGACTCCGAGCCCCTTGTGAGCACGTACAGCGGGAACTTGGCCTGGGAGCGCTCCGCACCGGCGGCCTCAAGCGTCGGCCAGGGCCCGGCCCAGCGGCCAACCAGGTCTGCCGGCACATACTCGCGCTTGCCGAAAGGCGGCACGATCACAACAACGCGAGGTGGCTTCACCTCGTCATTGTAGGCCACCGCTGCGCCCCAGAACGCCCGGTCGAAATCGCTCCCACTCATCTCCTCGCCCTGCAGCGACACCGGAAGCAGGCAGACCTTCCCTGCCTTCAGCGACCGCGTGAGTGTCTGAAGGGCGTCGGCCGGCGACGCATCGTAGATCGCCTTCGCATCGTGCCCGGCGGTCATTGCCGCCGCCCGAACCGGGCTCTCCGTGAAGGGCGCCATCGGCCAGCGCGTGGGGTCTTCGGTGTCATACACGAAGGCAAACGGCTCGCCCGTCAGCCCGGCGGCAAGGTCGGCCGACAGCGTCTGCGCGCCGGTCACCTGCTCACCCGAAGACAACGCACCCAGCGCCGCCGCCACCGCTCCCGCGTGGAATCCGCCAGTGCGCGAGTACGTGCAGCCCTCGAACTCGGCGCCGCGCAGTCTGCTGCCGGTGAGATCAGCGCCTGCAAGCTGGACGTTGAGAAACCGCGCGCCCGAGAAATCGGCATGACGCAGCAGTGCATTCACGAGAACACACCCATCGAATACCGCGCCGCGGGCATTCACTTCATCAAACCGCGCGTCCTGCATATCCACCAGCCGGAACATCGCCCCGCGCAGAATCGCGCCCGACCAGTTGGTCTGCACCGCCTTGACATTGGCGAGCTCCAGCGCGGACAGGTCCAACCCCGAGAGGTTTGAGCCGGACAGGTCCTTGCCGTCCGCGGCCATGGCCCGCACGGTAGCGGGCGACAGTCCGGCGGGCTCCTGGGCAGTGCAGACAAGGGGCGTCAGCATCAGGGCGGTTAGGAGCACGACAGGGACGGAGCGGATCATCGGGTCACCATCCCGCAAGGAGGATTGCTGGGGATCATCTTGTCCATCATTGTACAAAGGGGCCTTGCCCGCTGTCAAAAGCAAGCGAGGGAGAACCGGTCATGGCTCTCCCCCGCGCGGGTCCGCAGTTGCTTCCGGGCGACCGCTACGCCCAGGTCATCTCGCCGGTCTCCTCGAAGATCGCGGCTTCCTTCAGGAACGCGATGGCCTTGAGGAAGCCCTCATTGCTGCTCATCAGGCTGTCCTCGTGCTCGATGGACAGCACGCCATCGTAACCCACCATCCGCAGGGTGCTCAGCATGTCCTTCCACACGCCCGCGTCGTGGCCGTAGCCAACGGTGCGGAAGATCCAACCGCGGTTGATCTCATCGCCGTAGTGCTTGGTGTCCAGCACGCCGTTGACCTTGGCGTTCCACTGGTAGACCAGGCTGTCCTTGGCGTGGAAATGCTGGATGTAGGACCTTGCGCCCTTGGCCTTCTCGCCCAGCCAGCGCAACGCCGCGGATGGGTCGATGCCCTGCCAGAACAGGTGCGACGGGTCGAAGTTCGCGCAGATGCGGTCCGATCCGGCCGCCTCGCGCAGCTTCACCAGCGTCTCCGGATTGTAGACCAGAAAGTTCGGGTGCATCTCGAAGCAGAAGCAGACGTCGTTCTTTTCCATGATCTTCGCTTCGGCTTTCCAGTACTTCGCGGCCACGTCCCACTGGTACTCCAGCGCCTTCAGATGGTCCTCGGGCCACGGAGCCACGACCCAGTTCGGGACCTTGTCCCCGGGCGCGCCGCCGGGCAGACCCGAGAAGCCATTGATGCACTTGACGCCCAGGCTGTTCGCGAGCTTGGCCGCCTCGCGCCAGGCTTCATGGTGTTCCTTGGCGATCTCCGCGTTCGGGTGCAGCGGGTTGCCGTGAACGCTCAGGGCCGAGATGACCATGCCCCGGCTCTCCACCGCCTTCGCGAGGGCCTCGCGCTTCTTTGCATTCTTGTTCAGCTCGGCGGCATTGCAGTGAGCGTTCCCGGGGTATGCCCCCGCACCCAGCTCAATGGCCTGCAATCCCGCGCCTGCGAAGAAGTCCAGCACTTCCTCCAACGGCTGAGCACTCCATGCGGCCGACAGTGAACCGATCTTCATTGCATTTGTCCTCCCTTATGTTCTGACGCAGTCTGACGCGCTAGTCTCAACTCTCACGGTGCACCTGCCGATGCCTCGCGGACGGCCCAGACGTCGCTTTGCGCCCGCCGTCAGAGCTTTGCCGCGAGACCATCGTACTCCTGCACACTGCCCCCGACATCCGCCAGGGTGGCCCGGATCGTCCCCGGGGCGAGTCGCCACCATGGTCAGGCACGGTTGTCCGGCGTCCGTCGGGGTGAATCAGCCGCTTGTGCGCCCCGCGCTGTCTGACGC
>JAGPGE010000068.1 GCA_018056145.1 Armatimonadota bacterium | reverse complement strand
CCTTGCCTAGGTTCGGTTGGCGCCGAGTCGTCTGATCCCGGCTGGCAACCTGGAGCGAAGCAATTGGCACCGAGCCCGCTACGCATATTCATCCTGGGGTCCACCGGCTCCATCGGCCGACAGACGCTGGACGTGGTGTCACGCCATCCCGGCGCCTTCGATGTCGTCGGCTTGGTTGCCGGAACGAGTGTGGCCGCGCTCCTTGAACAGGCGCGGGACCACGGCGTCCAGGTAGTCGGAGTCAATGACGAGGCCGCGGGTGGTGAACTGCGGGCCGGTGTGTCAGGACTGCAGACTGCCGTGGGCATGGAGGAGATCTGCTCCCAGATGGTCTCCCTGAGGCCCGACCTGGTGATCGCGGCCATGTCGGGCGTTGTCGGGCTCACACCGGTGATGGCCGCCGTCTCCGCCGGGCTCGACGTCGCTCTGGCCAACAAGGAGCCGCTGGTAGCTGCCGGTGAGCTCGTGACGGGCACGGCAGCCCGGACGGGCTCCCGCCTGGTGCCCGTCGATTCCGAGATCTCCGCCGTGTTCCAGTGCCTCGAGGGGCCCTCGCGCCCTTACTTGAAGCGTGTTCTGCTGACCGCGTCCGGTGGCGCCTTCCGCGACCTGTCGCGCGATGAACTGGCGCGGGTCACCCCCGAACAGGCCCTCAATCACCCAACCTGGAACATGGGTCCCAAAATAACCGTTGACTCTGCTACACTGGCTAACAAGGGCTTTGAAGTCTTTGAGCTCAAGTGGCTGTTCGGTCTAGACTTCTCGGACATTGAGGTCGTCATACACCACCAGAGCATCATCCACTCCCTCGTGGAGTTCGTGGACGGATCGATTCTGGCCCAGATGAGCCTGCCGGACATGCGCTTTGCGATCCAGTACGCTCTCACCTGGCCGGAGCGCGTGTTGTCAGACTACCCGCGCCTGGACCTGGCGCAGGTCGGCAGTCTCACATTCGGGCGGCCGGATCTAGTGAGGTTCCCTTGTCTGCGGCTCGCGTTTGACGCCGGTCGGGCGGGACGCAGCTACGCTGCGGCGCTCAATGCCGCCAATGAGGAAGCGGTGGACCTGTTCCTGGCGCGCAGGATCGGGTTCACGACGATACCTGAACTGGTGGAACGGGCACTGGACGAGCACGAACCGGTAGATGTGAAGTCCCTTGATGTTGTGCTCGCGGTGGATGCTGACACGCGCAAGCGTGTGCGAAAGATGGTTAATGGTGACAGACACGTGTAGCTCATCACGAGCTGTGGCCGGCGAAGCGGAGGTATCCTGAACTTCATGGAATGGTTAATCTCGGGGGTGAACTCGGTCCTGGCGATCGGGGTGGTATTGGGGCTGTGCTTGTTCTTCCACGAGGCGGGCCACTTCCTCGCGGCCAAAGCCTTCCGGATGCGGGTCCACCAGTTCGGTCTGGGCTTTGGCCCGGCCATCTGGAAGCGGCGCATCGGCGAAACGCTGTACAGCATCCGGCTCGCCCCACTGGGCGGTTTCGTGCAGATCGCCGGGATGGATGGCGAAGACCGCAACGTGCCCGACAGTTTCTACAGCCGGCCCCGCTGGCAGGGCGCCATCGTCATCTGCGCCGGCGTGTTCATGAACATCGTCCTTGCAGTCCTCGTGTACTGGGCCGTCAACGTGGGCTCGGGCATGCCCATCCCCGGCGACCGGTCCGTGGTGATCCGCAAAGTCTTCCGTGGCGGTCCCGCGGAGTCCGCCGGCATCCAGCCCAATGATGAGATCATCGGGCTGGCCGGGAGTCACCGGTCACTTGAGGTCGCCGATGTCACCGCCGGTTCGGTGGGTGAGAAGATGGGGCTGAAGCCCGGGAGCCGCATCTTCCAGATAGGGGACAAGCCCGTGGCGGTCCCCGCCGATGTTCTCCGCTTGCTGAGGGATGGTCTGGCCAAGAATGACCGCATCTGGGCGATCAACGGTGAAGCGCAGGGCATCGAGGACGCGGTGATCCCCCTCAATGCGCCGGATTCCGAATTGTTTGCCAGCGTTCCGGAGAACATCACCAACCCCGAGGCTGACCTCCTCTTGGGCAAGCTCCTGGGTGTGCGGTTCGCATCCATGGACCAGTTCACCGCGCACCGGTTCATCTCCGCCAGGCCCGGGGAGACCATCGATGTCTCGCTCCTGCGCGGGGGCGAGACCCTTGCCCTGCAACTCAAGCTCGCCAGCGACACGGATCGCGTGGAAATGGTGGCGCCGAACGGCAAGCTCACCAGCCCTCACAGGACCGTGGGTCGCATCGGGATCACCCTCGGGCCGGAGGTAAAGCCGACCGGCATCCTCTACGGCCTGCAACTCGCCCTGGTCCAATCGTATAACGCCGTCGCCACCGTGTTCGTGGCCTTCAAGGCCATGGTACTTGGCAAGATCGCCGCCGAGCCCGCGGGACCCATCGGGATCATGGCGATGACCGCAGAGCGCGCCAAACTGGGCTGGGCATCGGTCCTGTCGCTCTGCGGGCTGATTAGCGCCAATCTGGCGGTCATCAACATGCTGCCCATGCCCCCTTTCGATGGCGGGCATATCCTGCTCATGTCCGTCGAATCGGTCCTCAACCGCTTCGGCCGGCGCCTCGATGAACGCTTTGAAATGCTTGTCCGCGTCGCGGGGCTTATCATCGTCGTGAACGTCTTCGTCCTGCTCACCTATAAGGACATCGCCAATCTCGTGAAGTACGGGACGTACTGAGGGACCCGCATGGCCCACGCAAGTTCGGCGGACTGGGTGCGCCGGCCAACACGCCAAGTGTCGGTCGGCGGCGTCCTAATCGGAGGCGGGGCTCCCGTCACCGTTCAGTCCATGACCAAAGCTGATACCGCTGACGCCGACGCAGTGCTCGCGCAGATTGCGGCCTGCCGCGACGCAGGGGCGCAGATCATCCGCGTCGCCATCCCCGGACGCCACGTTCTCGACGGCTTCGCGCGCATTTGCGAACTCAGCCCCCTGCCAGTGGTTGCAGACATCCACTTCGACCACCGCCTGGCCATCGAAGCAGCGCGCCTTGGGGCAGCAAAGCTGCGGATCAACCCGGGGAACATCGGCGGCGATGATCGGCTCGGGCCGGTTGTCGAGGCCGCCGGGGATGCGGGCATTCCGGTGCGCGTTGGCGTGAACGCGGGATCGCTGGAAGCCGACCTGCTGGATCAGTACGGCGGGCCCACCGCGGATGCCTGCGCCGCCAGCGCCTCCCGCAGCGTAGAGCGCATGACCCGCCTGGGCTTTTCGGACCTTGTCGTATCCATCAAGGCGTCAGACGTCCCGCGCACCGTGCGGGCGAACCAGCTTTTTGCCGGGAACAGCGACCTGCCTCTGCATATCGGCATTACGGAAGCCGGCTTCGGAGAGTCGGGGCTCATCAAGTCCGCCGTGGGGTTGGGGGCCTTGCTATCCCGGGGCATCGGGGATACCATACGAGTTTCGTTGACCGGCTCCCCGGTGGATGAAGTGCGCGCGGGCCGCGACATACTCAGGAGCCTCGGGCTGCTCTCCGGACCCGAGCTGGTATCATGTCCCACCTGCGGGCGCTGCCGAGTTGACCTCGCCGGCCTCGCGAGGCAAGTCGGCGCGCTTCTCCCGGAAATCGAAGGCGACATCGTGATCGCCGTCATGGGCTGCGAAGTCAACGGTCCGGGTGAGGCGCGGGAAGCCGACATCGGCCTGGCAGCGGGCAAGGACCGGGTTACGCTCTTCCGGGGCGGGGCGGTCATCCGCTCTGTGCCATTCGAGCAGGCCCTGAGCGCCCTGCAGGAAGAACTTGCGACACTGCGCTCCCAGCGCGGCCACGAGTAGTACCCATGTCACGCAAAACACCCTCGCGCCTGAAAAGCGCCTCGGATGGTGGGGACGTCAACCGTGAGACTGAGAGTCGTTGCCTGTGGGGTTTTCGAGCCCGAATTGACCGCGCTTGCTGAAGAGACCGCCAGCGAGGTGCACCTGCATTTCCTGGACGCCGGACTGCATGCCACACCTGATCGCCTGCGCATCGAGACCCAGGCGCAGATCGACGCCGCGGTTGGCCAGGGATACGACGCGGTCGTCGCCGGATACGGCCTCTGTGGGCGGGGCACTTCCGGGATACTCGCCGCCGACACCCCCGTCATCATCCCCCGTGTCCATGACTGCATGACCCTCTTCCTGGGTTCGCGCGAGGAGTACCGGCGCCAATTCTCGCGCCACCCGGGCACCTTCTACACCACACCGGGATGGTACGAGAAGAAATCTCTGGGGGACCGGCTCACGGAGTCTCGCAACGAGACCCTGGAAGACATCCACAGCGACGTGCGTTTCCCCGAACTCGCCGAGCGTTTTGGCGAGAGCAATGCCGAACACATCATCTACTTCTTCGATAGCTGGAAGCGCAACTACACCCGCGCCGCCTTCATCGACACCGGCGTTGGAGCCACCGGGCGATACGAGGATTACGCACGGCAGATGGCCGAGAGCTTCGGGTGGGGGTACGAGCGCATCCCCGGCGACGTGTCCCTCCTGCGCGAGATTCTCGACGGTCACTGGGACCCTTCCCGCGTCCTCGTTCTGCAGCCCGGGCAACGCTCGGTCCTGACGGGAGACGACAGCATTTTCGCCGCCGTGGACGTTCGCGCTGGCCAGGACGCTCCCGCAAGCGCCCCGAGACCGGAGCAGCAGGAGCCCGTCGCTCTCCCGACTCCCCCTGCATCATCCTGCACCAGCCCCGGACGCATCCTACGTCCGGAACGCAAGTCCGTTTCTCAGCAGTCTCTCACGCCGGGCAGTATGCTCGGCCTCGGCATCGATGCCGGCGGCACCTACACCGACTGCGTACTCTACGACCTCGCGTCCGAAGAGGTCTTGGCCAAGTCCAAGGCCCTCACCACTCGCCATGAACTGATGATCGGAATCGACGAGGCGCTGGATCGCCTGGACATCGCCGACCCGTCCCACGTGGTGCTCGTCGCCCTCTCAACCACCCTCGCAACCAACTCAATCGTCGAGGGCAAGGGGGGCATCCCCGGCGCTATCATCATGTCATCGGCGGTTGGCGGAACGCTGGACCTCGACTGGAAGCACACTCGTTTCGTTGCCGGCCAGATGAGCATCGGCGGCCAGGAACTCGAGCCGCCCGATCCCGACCAGATCGCCGCCGCGGTGGACGACCTCCTCGCATCGGGCGTCGACGCCTTCGCGGTGTCCGGCTATTCCAGCGTGAAGAACCCGGCGCACGAGGTCCTGGTCCGCGACATCATCCGCCGGCGTTCAGACCTTCCCGTGGTCTGCGGACACGAGCTCTCCAGCAGGCTCAACTTCGTCAGCCGCGCCAACACGGCGATCCTCAACGCCCGACTCATGCCGATCATTCGCGAGCTTCTGGATGCCGTCGAATCCTCGCTGCAACGGCGCCAGGTCCGTGGCACGATCATGGTGGTCAAGGGCGACGGTGCGCTGGTGAATCGCGCCACCGCACTAGAGCGGCCCATCGAGACGATCTTGTCCGGCCCCGCAGCCAGCGTCTCCGGAGCGAAGCATCTCACCGGCCTGTCGGATGCCATCATCCTCGACATGGGCGGGACCACCACCGACACCGCAATGATTGAGGACGGTCTGGTGCGCATCAGCCCCGAAGGCGCCCGAGTTGGCGGCTGGCTCACCAGTGTGGAGGCAGCCGACATCTCCACCGTCGGCCTGGGCGGGGACAGCCACATCGACTTCACCGCCGA
The DNA here is from genome assembly GCA_018056145.1 of Armatimonadota bacterium. GTDB lineage: Bacteria > Armatimonadota > Zipacnadia > Zipacnadales > JABUFB01 > JABUFB01. The sequence continues at coordinate 7,627 of JAGPGE010000068.1, read as the reverse complement.
CCGCAAGCTGCTTGTGGGGCCACGCAGAGTGGTGCCGCTGGCATATCTCTGCGGGCAACACCCCGAAGCGCGCCGGTTCCTCGAGACCATCGACCCGACCACCCAGCAGGAGCGCTCGCGCGCGGCCGCTCTCGACTTCTTCATCCTCGTGCGCCCTGACTATCGCGGGCCGCTCAGCGGCCGCGACCAGGCCATCGTGAGAGCCCTGTCCGCCGGCCCGTTGTCCCGCAATATCCTCGCGCTGCGCCTGGGCATCCAGTCCCCGAGTCTGCTGCGTACGGCCCGGCTCGAGGAACTGGGGGTCGTCCAGCGCTCTGCCTTCACACCCACCGACGTCCTCCACGTCACCGGTGAGTTCAGCGAATGGGATGCGGACGCGGCCGAACTCGCGCTTGCCATATTCGCGGGCCTTTACGGTGCTCCTGCAGACGAAGTCGTCCGCTTGGTGAAGCAGGGAGTCGTCGAGCGACTGGCAGGGCAGATACTCGCCCGCGAGTTGCCCGACTGGCCGGCAAGCGACCCTGACGACTGGCCGTCGCTTGTGCATACAGTATTCCGTCCGAAGCCCGGGGCGCGCCTGTCCGCGCAACTGACCTACACGCGCCCGATTGTCGCCCTCGGAGCGCCGGTGGAGCCCTTCTTCCCGGCGGTGGGGGAGTACCTCGGGGCGGAAGTGGTCATTCCCGAGCACGCCGAAGTGGCCAATGCGATCGGCGCTATCGCCAGCGAAGTCGTGGTGCGCGAGCAGGCAGTCATCCGGCCCGGTGAGATCGTCAACTTCGTCCTGCATACCCGGGCCGGGCGATACGAATATGACGACCTGCACGAGGCGATCGAGTCCGCGAAGAACGAGACTGCCCAGTTGGCGCACGAACGGGCGCTGCGGTCTGGAACGGCATCGGCTCAAGTCCGCCATCTCGTCAACGAGCGCCGCGCCCTGTCAGCTGACGGTGATAACGTGCTCATCGAGGTCCTCGTCGAGACAACGGTGAGCGGCAAGCCTGAACTGCGGGCGGCCACCTGATCGCTGGCCCTATCGTGAGCCCCAATTCCCCGGATCCGCGGGTGCCCCATCTGTGAAGAAGGAAAGCGACCTCACACCCATGTACCGGCAGTGGGCGCAGGCCAAGCGGGACTATCCCGATGTCCTGCTCCTGTTCCGCATGGGTGATTTCTACGAGATGTTCGACGATGACGCCCGGGTAGCGTCCGAGGCCCTCGGCCTGACGCTGACCAGCCGCAAGTACTCGGGCGACGAACGTATCGCCATGTGCGGGGTGCCGTATCACGCCTTGGACCGCTACCTGCGGCAACTGGTGGCCAAGGGCTTCCGCGCTGCGATCTGCGACCAGGTCGAAGACCCGAAGCTGGCGCAGGGACTGGTTCGCCGCCAGGTGACACGGGTGATCACTCCCGGTACCCTCATGGAGGATGAACTCCTCCAGGGCGCCGACCACAACTTCCTGCTCTCCCTGGATGCCCTCGGCGATCGTGCGGGCATCGCCGTCGTGGACGTGTCGACGGGAGACTTCCTGGTCACCGAGATACCCCTCGTCCCGCGACAGACAGGAGCCCCGCAGACACTGGAAGCGAGCCTCGACGGGGGAGATGGCCGGTTCCTCGCAGTTGCTGATGAGATTGCCCGACTTCAGCCCGCCGAGATACTGGTCTCTTCCGAGCTAGCCGGGCAGGATGGCGTGGGCGCTGTCCTGGCGAAAGTGGACAAGGCTCAGATTACCACGCTGGACGTTGACCCCATGGAATTTCGCTCCGCGGGCCGGCAGCTCGAGGAGTTCTTCGAGGTCGACTCACTGCGGGGGTTCGGATGCCAGGACATGCCTGCTGCTCAGAGCGCCGCGGCTCTCGCGCTCAGATACCTGAAGCAGAACCGCATGGACGCCTTGCCCCATCTCACCGGCATCGCGACCTACTCGACAGCGCAGTTCATGGTCATCGATTCTGCGACTCGCCGGAATCTCGAGCTTGTCCGGACTTTGCGCGACAACTCCCGCGATGGCAGTCTCCTTTCTCTCCTGGACCGCACCCTCACGCCCATGGGCGCACGGCTCATGCAGCAGTGGCTCCTGCAGCCCTTGCTGGATGTGGACCTGATCTGCCGGAGGCTCGACGCCGTCGAGGGCCTGGTGCAGGACGGTGTCATGGCGGACGGTCTCCGGGGAGCGCTGCGCGGAGTGCGGGACCTGGAGCGCCTCACCAACCGCGTCACTGCGGGCACCGCGAATGCCCGGGATCTTTCCGCTCTCGGCGCAAGCATCGCTTCCGTGCCGGAGGTCATTCAGTCCCTCGCTGGAGGGCAGGGAACCTCAGCCAACGGCGGTCTTCTCGCTGACCTGCGCGGCCAACTCGACGCACTCGAGGACGTGGCTGACCTAGTCTCGCGCGCCATTGCAGACGAACCACCGGCCCAGATCACGGAGGGCAACGTCATCCGCGATGGGTACTCCCCCGAACTCGACGATCTGCGCGATGCGATGATGAATGGGCGTGAGTGGATCGCGCAGCTTCAGGAGAAGGAGCGCCAGCGCACCGGGATCGAGAAACTGAAGATCGGCTACAACAAGGTCTTTGGCTACTACCTGGAAGTCTCTCGCGTGAACACCGAACGGGTGCCCGGAGACTACCTTCGCAAGCAGACCCTGGTAAACGCCGAGCGCTTCATCACGCCCGAACTCAAGGAAATGGAGGACAAGATCCTCGGCGCTGAGGAGAAGTCCCACGAACTGGAATACGACCTGTTCTGTCAAGTCCGCGCACAGGTCGCGGCTGAAGCTGATCGCCTCCTGGCCACTGCCCGCGCAGTGGCCCAGCTCGACGTGCTGCTTGCGCTGGCCCGGGTGGCGGTGGAGTACAACTACACCCGCCCGGAAGTGGATAGCTCAGACACCGTGGAGATCAGAGACGGCCGCCACCCGGTGGTCGAGCGCACCCAGTTGGCCGAAGCCTTCGTGCCCAACGACGCCCATCTCGATTGCGAGCACAGCCAGATGCTCATTGTGACCGGCCCCAACATGGCAGGTAAGAGCACCTACCTGCGGCAGGTTGCGCTTATCTGCCTCATGGCCCAGATGGGCAGCTTCGTCCCCGCTCGGTTCGCGCGCATCGGGGTCCTGGACCGCATCTTCACGCGCGTGGGCGCAAGCGACGACCTCGCCACCGGCCAGTCGACGTTCATGGTCGAGATGACCGAATCCGCCAATATCCTGCATAACGCCACGGTTCGGAGCCTCATCGTCTTGGACGAGATCGGTCGCGGCACAAGCACCTTCGATGGCCTGTCCATCGCCTGGGCGGTGGCCGAGTACATCGTCAACCAGATCGGAGCGAAGACCCTCTTCGCAACCCACTACCACCACCTGAACGAGCTGACTGAGACTGTGCCCCGGGTGCGCAATCTGCGCATCGCGGTCAAGGAGCAGGGCGAGGACATCGTCTTCCTGCGCAAGATCGTGCCCGGCGGAACCGACCGCAGTTACGGGATTCAGGTCGCCCGGCTTGCGGGTCTGCCGCGAGCTGTCATCGAACGCGCGCGGGAAGTCCTACACTCGTTGGAGCAGGAAGACCTGGGCGCCGGCGTCGCGCCTTCGCGGGATGCTGCCGCGAAGGTGGCCCCGGCGGTTCAGTTGCAGCTTTTCGAGGCCGCCCCCGACCCCGTGGTGGATCGGCTCAGCAAGCTCGAACTGGATACACTCACGCCTGTTGAGGCGTTAGTCATACTCAAAGAACTTCAGGACCAGGCGCGTAAGCGAACCGGCTGAGGCCATCACACGAGGAGCAGAACCTTGCCGAGTGCAGTCGCCGTCTCACGACCCTATCGTCGCCCTGCTCGCAACCGTGTGGCGCTGGATGCGTTCGTTGCCGCTTTCGCGGGTTTCATCGTACTCGCCGGCGCCTACGGTGTGTATGATCTGCTCATGGCGCCGCAGACCAATGGCCGCGACAGCCTAGCGCGCCTGTCCGCCGGGACACGTCGCGCCAGTGGCGGCCTGCTCGGGTCCGTCTTTTCTCACGGTGGAATGGAGCTCTGCCCTGGAAAGCAACAGGTCAATATACTGGTCCTGGGTACAGATGAGAAGCGCGAGGGCGGGCGAGCTGACACCATCATGCTGGTCATGCTGCGCAAGGACACCAAGCGCGCCGCGGCAGTGTCGATCCCTCGCGACCTGAAAGTCCGCATCCCGGGCTACGGGTACCAGAAGATCAACGCGGTCTACTCCTTCAACCGCCGCAAAGGCACCGGTGAGATCATGACCTTGCGCACGGTGGAGGAGATGTTCACCAACCAGGTGGGCTATCCGTTGGAGATTGACTTCTACGTGAAAACCGACGTCACCCGCTTCCCCAAGCTCTTCGACGCCGTGGGCGGCCTCGATCTTTATGTGGACCGCGACATGAAGTACCGCGACAATTACGGCGGACTGGACATCGACCTGAAGAAGGGCTTACAGCACTTGGACGGCAAACAGATCGAGGGTTTCGTCCGCCACCGCAAGGATTGGCGAGGCAGGGCGAGCAGTGATTATATGCGCAACCAGCGCCAGCAGTACGTGCTCAAGGAACTGGTGAGGCAGAAGGCCAAGCCCACTACCGTTACCCGCCTGCCCCAGGTGGTTCACGCGCTGCGCGAAATGGTCAGCACCAATATGACCGTCGCTGAGCTTGCCGCGCTTGGGCTGCTTGCGAGGGACCTGGACCTCGACAACACCATCTCACGTGTGATCGCCACTCGCCCCGAACACAGCAGCGCGTGGTACGCCATCCTGCTTCCGCGCGAAACAAAGGCCCGCATGGAGGAGATTGACGCCGCGCTTCTGGGCGGTGAGATCGCGCCCGATACGGACGTGGAAGCCGACCCCACAATCGGCGGGCAGCAGGACCGGGCAAACGCGGGGGAGACGGACGAAGAGGACGACTGAGAAGCCGGTCACGGCTGGGGTTGCGACGCTGGTGACATCTCGGTCTGCGGCAGGGGCCTGATTCGGTACCGGTACTGGGGCGCAAGCCTTCTGACCACCACGTCCCCCGGGCTATGGCAGTTCCGCACGAACTCCCTGAAGGGGGTCCGGCCGTAACGTGCTTCGGGCCACCGTTTCAGCTTCGTGTAGTCATACACTCGGCCGTCGCTGCCGATGATACCTACGTGCCAGCATGCGCCTTTGTACGGCTTGTACCAGGGCGAGTGCCGCACACTGATGATGTCTCCCGGTTGCACCGGGACGCCGGGTACCCAGACTATCGCGCCAAACAGCCTCGGGTTCTCTCCATGGACGTGCTCGGCGCCGGCACGCCGGAACCGGGCGCCCACGCCCAGCCCCTCATCCACGGCGCACGCCACAAAGTCCGAACAGTCATTTCCGCGTTGGCCTGGCTCAACGGCAAGCACGAAGGGCCCCATAGGCTTCTCGTTGTACAGCTTTACCGCGGCAACTGCGATGTCCCAGTTGAGTGGCTTGCTGTTGGGGAAGTTCACGCTGAACTGGAAGCGCGCCCATTGCTCGTAGTCGGAAATCCGGAGCACGGGGACAACCACACGCCGGCGCAGAAGTCCGCGCCAGCCCTCGGTGTAGTACATGACCGCAACCAGCACGCAGATGGCAGTGACCACCATCAGCGCGAAGCGCCGAGACGCCGTGGGCCGGGACTTCATGGGTACAGTGCCCCCACTGCTCTGGCCAAGCCTAGATCCCGACGTGCCCAAAAGCAACGGGCCGGAGAGCAACGCCCTCTGGCCCGCATCCGCACGGTATATCTGCTCGAGAGCCTACTCCGTGAAATCCACTCCCAGCAGCTTTAGGGCGGAATCCACGTATCGCTCTGATTCGTCGAAGTCCGCCCTCGCATAGGCGCTCCGACATGCCGCAAGCAGATCCGCAATGGGCTTGGCCGCGTCTGGATTGTCCTTGCGCAGGTTCAGATAGGGTTCCCGCGTGGCTTCCAGCTTCTTTCGGATCCGGTTCTTCTGCGGTACCTTCGCATACGACGGATCGCCGCTCTTCGCCGCAGGTAGGTTCGTCGCCGCCGGAACGCTGGCTTCGGGGCTGGGCGTCGGGACACTCACTGTGCTGGCCACCGGCGTGGGACCAACCGGAGGGGCGGTGGTGACCTCAGTATCGCTGGTGCTCGGCTCCATGGGCGCGACCGGTTCGGTCGCAGGCTCCACCGGCTCAACCGGCGTCGGTGTGATCGGGACGGCTGGGCCTGTCTCCGCGGGAACCGCGGCGATGTGCGTGGTACCCGGCCGCAGCGTGCTCGCGACCTTACCGGTGATGAACGGGGTCAGGTCCTGGATCAGGTGCTGAACCAGTTCCTCGCGCTTATGGGTGTACTCCTCCTCGGAGAGCGCCCGCACGGTGTTGAACGCGTCCCGCACCAGCAGTTCGGGTGCCCCGATGGCCGCGACCACAGGATTGGCCGGCGCGACGGCGGGTGGAGTGACCTCGGCCACAGTCGCCACCGGTGCGGCAGGGGCTTCCGGGGCCTCAGGCTTCGGGTTCCCAGGGGCCGGCGGCTTGGGCGTCACGACTGCGGGCGCCTGGCCGGGCTTGGGCTGGAATGCGCTCGCTGGCAGCTTGGAGCACGGGGTGCAGCGCGGGAACGCCTCGCGCAGGTTCTTCACCCACGCCGCCGCGAGACTCTTCGGTGGCAGCCCGTTGGCCTTGGCTTCGGACGGGAAAACGGTCACGATCTGAACCGGGCCTGCGTAGATCCGCCACAGCCCGCCCTCTTCCTTCATCGTCAGGTTGAGCTTCTGGGTATCCTGGGTGGAAATCACCTGGGTGATGGCTTTGTCGATAGCAACGGCCCGGTCGCGGATGGAGTTGTAGGTGCCCTTCTCGCGAATCGTGATGACCTTCGTGTTCGCAATGTAAATGCTTTCTGATGCGCCCGTCTGGGCCAGACATGGCAGGATCAGGAAAAGGCTCAGCGAGAGGACAGCGGCAATGGTGAGGCTGAGGCGCAATGTGGGCATGCGGACACCCTCCTCGTGCAGACTCCGGGCAGCTTGTGGGAGCATAGCTGACTATATAGCACAGCCGTTCCTGCGTCAAGCAAGCGCCCGCCCCGGGTTTGACCGCGAAAAGTGGGTGGGGCGTACAATCCGGGCACGATCCCCTCACCGACCACACGCCGGAATGCCGCGGGCCGTTGCCGTAGCCTCACAGCCCGCGAAGCGGGCGGCAGCTTATAGCCAGGGGCAAGGACCGCGAAGCGGGACGCAGCCCCTGGAACCAGGCGACAAAATTCCCCACAAGCCCCCGACAGGGGGCGACAGAAGCAGCGCTGTTGTGTCGCCCCCATTCGGGGGCTGAGGAACCGGTTCGGGCCGGAATCCACGGCTTCCGTTCCGCTTCGCTCCACTCCACCCGTGGCTGGTGGCGCCTGCCCGCTTCGCGGGCTGTAGGGCAATAGTCAGGACCGGAAGGCGCGGAAATGCTCAGGCCGGCGATCAGATGACGGGTGATTACCCACAAGATCGAGTCCGCCCCCCCGCCTCAACAGGCCGCCTCGATTGACGGAGGATTCCCAATCCTCCGCGGGGAACCTCCCCTGTGTCCGACCCAAAATCGCTCGAGGTGATCTGCAATGGCCGACGTAGTATGTCTTGGCA
>JAGPGE010000067.1 GCA_018056145.1 Armatimonadota bacterium | reverse complement strand
CGTGAAGGTGACGCTGATCAAGTCCCGCTTGCCCTGGTCATCGCCCCAGGTCCAGTCCCAACGCAGGATGCCGTCGGACTTCACTTCGATCTGAACCGCGTTGGAGAACGCGCTGCAGTTGACCTCGGTGATGTAGCAGTAGGCTTCCGCTAGGGCGCTATTTGCGGTGAAGATTCCGCACACCAGCATCGCGAAGCTTAGGACGGCTTGTGTTTTTCGCATGATCTCGTCTCCGAAAGCCGGGGAGCTGGTCCTCGGTTGAGGTCAGGGCTTCACCGGGACGGTCTCCGCCCCGACGCAGAGCAGAATCTCTTCATCTGTTGTGGCCTGGATTTCGAAGCGCAGCGGGCCGCCGATGGTGATCCCGTCCTTCAATGGCGGGAATCCCAGGCGCTGCGTGAACCTGTCCTGGGTTCTCAGACCGCCGAACACGATGCAGTCTTGGTCGGTGACGCGGAGGTTGCCCTGGGCCTGCTGGCGCGAGACAATGGGCAGGCCGTCGTCAGTCTCGCCCACGATCAGGTCGGAAGCCACCAGGAAAGGCACTGTGATGATGCGGCCATCCCCGGACCACGGGCTGGAGATCAGGCGCACACCCACGTCCACGCGCCGCAGTTCCGGCTCCACCCCGTACCATGTGGGCCGCATGAACTGGTAGAACTGCTGCTTCCCGATGAATACTCTGGCCTGTTCTCCGTTGAGCACCGTCACGTCAGGCTCGACTCGGACCTCGGCGATGCCCGCTCTCTCCAGGCGCTGCAGTTCGAGTTTCATGCGACGAAGCGACTGGTCAACGACGCCGACCTGTATGGCGCCCGAGACCGGTTCGAGCCCGACTGAGGTGGTCCCCCGCTGGAAGAGGGCGGCCAGGCTCTTCCAGGCCTCTTTCGGGTTACGCAGCTGCGCCACCAGCACCGTGACCCTCATCTGGTATGACACGCGGTCCAGTTCCACCAGATCGCGTTCCACCTTGTCCAGAAGCTGCGGCGGGCCGTAGGCGATCACCGCATTGCCCTCGGCGTCCGCCTTCAGATGCCGCAGGACAAAGCCCGGCAGGCAGCGCAGCGCGTCGTCGACGGGCATATTGCGCAGGATGATGCGCCGACCGCTGCCCGCCCAGTAGGAGCCAACGTTGTCCGACGTGCCGGTGGTGATATAGTAGCCGCGCTCGCTGTTGGTCAGTTCCAGGCAGGCGGTATCGCACAATGCCTGAAGCATCTCGAGTGCGCCCATGGCCGGCAGGTTAGCGGTGATGCGGCGATCCACACCCGGGTCCAGGGTAACCGAAGTCCCTGCGGCGTCGGCCACCTTGCCGACGACATCCGCGAAGGGCGCCCGGATCGCCTGCAACCGCCAGCGTTCGCCCGCCCCGTAGAGTCTCAGCGTGGAGGGTAGTTCCGTTGCTTTCGCCTCACCGGTAGGCTCGTCCCTGTGCTCCTCGGTGTGGACGGTCAGAATGAGCTCCTGCTTGTTGTCAGACAGGAGCATGTCCACCCTGATGCCTCCCATCCACCAGCCCCAGTCGCGCACAGAATCGGTCCGGCGCTGGAACTTGCCGATGCGCCCGGGTTCATACAGAACGAGGCTGACGGCCAGGCCCACGCCTTCCCTTGCATCCGTGGGGACCGACAGGGTCACATGACTCACGGGATAGCGGTCAACGTCCACGTAGTGCCCGATCCCCGAGCGTGCATTGAGCAGCGCGATGTTGAACCGCTTCAGCCAGGCCAGTTCCCACTGGTCGTCGCGGACCTCCCAGAAGTCTCTGGGAGTGGCATCGCACTGAAGCGTTCCATCAGCCTTGATGAATATGCGCACTGCGTTGGAGAGCTGCTCCACCCGCGTTTCGGTGATGGTCACGGCATTCGACGATCCGGACCAGTTCTGCGCCAGAACGGTGGACGTTCCGGGGAGCACGCCGAGCAGGCACAGAGCCGCGCGCAACGCCAGGGTACCTCGCGCCACAGCCGCGGCCTGACCTCTCCGACGACTGGAAGACCTCATGCGGCTCAGCGCTCTCCGTTGGGCTCTTCTGGTTCGAGGAAGCGCGCGCGCAGCCGCTCCTCCTCGGCCGCGGGGAGGTGGCCCGCGTCGTCGAGAATGCGCGCGGTGATGAAGACCGCCAGCTCCACGCTGGTGTGCTCAATGCGGTGAGACTTGAACAGCTCACCCAGCAGGGGAATCTCGCTGATGATCGGGATTCGGCTGTACTTGCGGCGGCTTTCCATCTGTCGCAGGCCGCCGATGACCACGGTCTGGCCGTCGCGTACGCGTACGGTTGTCGATGCCGTGCGCTTGGTCTTGTTGGGCAGGCCGGTGGTGGCGTCCGGGGCGCTGAGGGTGCTGATCTCCTGTTCGAGGTACAGGATGATCTCGCCCATGCCGCCTGTGAGAGGCCGCATGCGGAGGCGCACGCCGGCGTCGATGGAGTTGCTCTGGCCTTCGCCGGGCAGTCGCACGGGCTTGCTGAGGAACCGCTCCTGACCGATGAAGATGCTGGCGAACAACCCGCTGACCGTGGCCACCTTTGGGTTCGCGCGCACCCGTGCTCGGTTGCTGCCCACCAGCGCCTTCAGGTTTACGTAGAAGTCCTGGGTAAGCTCGGTGACCGCGGTCAGCACGCTCTGACCGGTCACCGAGTCCGTAGTCAGCCCGAAATTGGCGTTCCTGTACCGCAGCGCCGAAGTGAAGGCGTCGGTGTCCAGGTCGGTATACTCCACCACCAGCACATCCAGCATGATCTGGGCGGCTGGGATGTCGAACTGGTTCACGTCGGCGCGGAACTTGTCCAGAACCGCGCGCGGCCCGGACAGGACAACCGCGTTCTGGTCTGTGTTGACCTTAACCTCGCTCTGCAGGAACTGGGGCAGGAGGGATCGGGCGCGTGCAGGCTGCACGTACTTGGTGGTGACGGCCTCGATCTCGCCCAGGAGGTATGAGGACGGCTTCTTCGGCACGCCCTCGCTGACCACGTAGATGCTGCCGACTTCCGAGAAGCTGAGGCCGTAGGCATCCACGAGAAGCTCGATGACTTCGCGCGGCTGCTTATTCACGATATTGATGGTGACCTGGCCGGAGACGGTGTCGTCCACGATGAGGGGGGTGCCGGTGGACGCGGCGAGGCGGGAGAAGACGTCGTGAACGTCTCCGTTCACCGCGAAAACGCAGACGCCCTCGGGCGTGACCCGCACATCCACTTCAGACTTCGCGGCCTTCGAAGATGCTGGCTCGGATGCCCCGCCGCCCGGAGGGCGTCCCGGTGGCCTGCCGTTCTCGGCGGCAACGGCGAGATGCGCGATGAGCGCGAGCAGCAAGATGATCGAGGTAACCAGCGGCGTGTGGGCACGACTTGAACCGCACAGCATGGCGCTGCGGCCTCCTGAGCCTGGCGATTCGCCGCTACCCGGAACGGGTCGCGTCATCCAAGCGTACGCTCTTCACTCTTCGCCCGTGCCCCGAGTTCACCTTGGTAGGCAGGGGCTGTCAGATGGGAGCCGATTCAGTGGTTGAGACCGGAGCAGCCGTGCGCGGGCCATCCATGCGCCTGGGTCAGACGGCGCGTTCGCGGAACTCCAAGGTTGATGCGCCAAGTTCGATGCGGTCGCCGTCGCGGATGAGCGCGGTCTGCTCCGCCCTGCCGTTCACCCGCGTGGGCAGTACCGCCCGCAGCCTGTGGCGCGTGCCCTGCCGCTCGATGATGCAGTGCTCCAGCCCCACCTGTTTGTCCCGGGTCAGTGGTACATGCGCCTGAGGGGAGCGACCGACCGTCGCCGGGAATTCGTATAGTATAAACTGTTTACCACTCAAAGGTCCACCGTGAATGCAAACCCATACCTGCTTCGCCATCTGTGCGACCAGCCCGACGCCGAGACCAGAGCAGCCACCCACGAGCATGGTGCCGATGAGCCGAGACGGGCCGCCACCTATGCCAGCAACGTCCGCGAAGATCCACCCCACGGGGTCGAATAGCAGGCCGCCGGCGAACCCGCCCGCGAGGCCGCCGAACAGGCCATTAGCGATCCGCCCGGGCGCGCGCTCCGCGATCCCCGGGCCGACGCCCACGCAGGAGCCGACCAGAGCCCATCCCAGAGCCCGAGCGACAACGGTTCCCCCGGTACCCCAGAGCCCTGAAGTCTCGGCGGGCAGAACCAGCGTGAAGAGGGCCTGCCCCAGCGCGCCTCCCGCGGTTCCCCCCAGTGCGCCGGCGATGAGGCCTGCCAGCCCGGCTTTGGCCGCGCGCAGCCAGACGCCGGCAACGAGCCACTCCGCCGAAGACACGAACAAGCCGACAGATCCGCCCGCGACCGCCCCAAAGCAGCCCATCTCCAGCAACAGTTCACCCATTCCGCGGAACCCGCCGGCGACCTCTCTCTCGCGCGCCCCCGATTCCTGCAGGAGCCATCCGAGAAAGCCGCCGATGGCCCCCGCAACCAGCATCTGCAGCGGGAGCGACCGGATCAGCAGGCTGCCCTGAGGCACACCCTTCGATGGTGGAACGCCGTCACCCGCTCCGAGTTCCAGCGGAGGCAGCGGCTCGTCCAACTCGTCATCCAGGGTCACGTCGAGTACCGGCTCCGGGATGTCATCCGTCTCCGCCAGTTGGACGTCCAGCACGTCATCTGCAGTCACGTCGGCCGCGGTCTTGTCTTGCCCTGTCTCTTGTGTCATACCGAAACCTCACCCGGTGCGCGCGGCGAAGCGCCCGAGAATGGCCCCGAGACCGGCGCCATCGTCGGGTGCGTCGCCGTAGAGGTAGAAGCCTCGAGTGAGTTCCAGGCAATCTCCATGCCAGGCGAAGATGCCCCATTCGCGTCGCGGCAGGTCGAGTACAACGGCGATGTCCGATGGCCGGGAGAAGAATGCGCGGTGGATCAACAGGTCGGGTTCGGAGAGAAAAACGCGCATCCCCGGGTGGGTGTGGTACCAGCCCGCCACCTGTTCATCGGGGTAGAGTGCCTCGCGCCGGGCCAGCATCGCAAGCCACGCCGCCTGAGTGAAGGTCAGGCGGTCGGCCTCGCGCGGCGCGTCTCCCACCGGGATGGCGTCCACGATGCGCAGGTAATGCCCTGACTCATCGCTGGAGGGGCTGCCGACTAGGATTCCGCCCGTCTCCATGGGCTCGTGAGTCTCCGCGTCGCTGAACATCGCTTCCACGGCACGGACGTTGAGGAAGACGGGCAGACTGCCGGGCTGCGGATTGCCCACCGCCTGCAGGGCGCGGCAGTGTGGGTTCGGGCGCGGGCGCCAGAGCATCTCGGAGCCCGCAATTTCCCCCAGTTCAATGCTCAGATCGTCAGGAGGGTCACAGGAGGTCAAGCAACGGGCACCCTTTCGCGAAGCTACCATGCGGGGGAATTCGGGCCCTGGTTCGCGGCAACGAAGAACACCACCCAGACGATGGGCGCGATCACCCCGACGATCATCGCCCAGACCGCGCGCACCCGGGCGGTTCCGGTGGAGGTGATGCGGTCGCTGGAGGCCATGTAGACCTGCAGGCCCAGGAAGAACCCGATGACGGCGAAGATGGGGCAGCAGGTGCACAGGCCGGCCAGCGAGAGAACGAGGGCGGTGGTGGCCCGGTTCTCTGTTTCCGCTCGGGCCACGCGGATTGCGGGCGTGGGTCCGGGGGGCAATTCCGACGGTCGCGGAGGCATATATGGTGATGGCGGCGGACCAAGCCGAGGGGCCGGGTGCGCCGCCGCTGCTCGCGCTCCGGGAGCATAGGAGCAGCCCAGCGTGGTGCAGCCGCCGTTCTCGCGCCAGCAGTCCACGTGGTGGACCGTCCGGCATTCCGGACAGACCAGCACCTCGTCCCCGCTGGCGATGGGGAACTGGTCGTATGGGCACGTCCGGCCCACCAGTTCGTTGGCCGCGAGGGTGGAGGGAGGCTCACCGTCCTGGGGGCTTGGGGGAGGCTCCTGAGCGCTGCTCGCAGCGTAGACTTCCTGCCCGCAGTGAGGGCAGAAGAGTGTCTCACGTGTGATGGGGTGCCGGCAATACGGACAACGCATGCAGGGCTATCACCCGGGGAGGCAGGCTGGGCCGAATTGCACTTGGGAACGTGCGGCGTCAGTTAAGGTCGATGTCGATCTCGACGTGTCTGGGACGCGCCGGTATCCTGCGCGCATCGGGCCGCTGGGGCGCGGACTGAGCGTCCACGAAGTCGATCTCGACATCGGGCTGGTACAGGTCCACGTCGCCGATCGGTAACAGCTTCTCGTTCTGTTCCGCCCAGCGCGCCGCCACCGGGTCCATGGGGCTGCGAGTGTTGTAGTTCTGGTACTGCAGCATCTGGCCGATCTGGATAATGATGTCCACGATGGTCTCGCCCGCCGCCCAGTCATCGCCGATGCAGATCCCGGAGGGATCGATGTTCGGGTGGAAGACTTCCGTCTCCATCACGCACTTGGGCTTCTCGCGCGGGTAACTCTGGTGCAGGTAGATGATCAGGCTGTGCTCGTGGATCTTCACCGGACGATTCCGTGCACGGTCCAGACGCAGCCCCGGCACACGATAGACGACCCGGTACTTCTCGGGCGGGTCGCCCTCCAACGGGTACACGTCAATGTGCGGGTGCCCGGTGAACTCGTCCTTGATCTTCTGCTGGTCAGCATACAGCCTTCGCAGCCTTGCGCTCATGTTGTTCGCTCTCTTGCGTCCATCGGTTCTGGGCGCCATGGCGCCGCGGTCCTACCGTCTCAGAAGCCGGGACAGCAGCCCTTCCGGCCGTTTCTGGTTGGCCATGCGATACTCCAGCATTCCGGGGTACTTTTCCGCGGTCTCTCTCCGGGGAGAGAAGACCCAGAAGCCCGGGGCCGGGCGCACCGCCCGTCGCTCTCCCACGAGTTGCCAGGTGAACACGCCCACGTCATGCTTGCGCGGATCGATGACCAGCGCCACGTGGCCCTCGCCATCGAAGAAGTTGTCCTGGATGAACAGGTCCTGGTCGGACATGAACACCCCGAAGCCAGGGTGGCTGTGGTACCAGCCGACCACCGATCCGCCCGGAAGTTCGCTTTCCACGCGCTGGTGGATGACGCCCCAGTTCTCCGGCGAGAAGGTCACGTGTGCCACGCCGCCCTGCGCATCCGGGGCGTCCACGGCTGCACGCACCTCAGTCACGCGCTGCTGCTTGCTGGTGTAGAAATTGCCCACCAGCACACCGCCCACTTCGCGCTTCGGCTGGGTGCGCACGTGGTCGATGATCCGCTCCAGTGCGTCGGTGTGTATGTAGACCCGCGGGGTGCCTCTCGGCTTGCCGCAGGGCACGACCACGAGGCTCTCGTCGTGGTGCGGGTCGAGCCCCTCGCCCAGCGGCTCTTCCCACACCCCCGTGGTCTCGATATCCAGATCGTCGAGTTCGCTGTCCGGGTTCTGATCGTCCCCTGGGGAACGCTCCTCGCTCACGGCGCAGACCCTCCGTCCGCCGGCACGCGCGGGATCAGGATTACCATTCCGGGCTCCAGGTCAGATGGCGCAATGGCGTTGAACCGGGCAATTATGCGCCATTTCGACCCATCCCTGTACTTCACCTGCGCGATCCGCCACAGGCTGTCACCGGGCAGTACAGTGTACTCCTCGGGCATTTCGTCCGCTGGAACCGGCGACGTCCGACCGGGCGCCGTTGCCGCCTCACTCGCCTCCCCAAGCTGCGTCACCTTGCGGTCGAGTTCGTCGATCTTCGCCTCAATCGCCGCCAGTCTCTGGCCCCGTTGGGTGGCCGCGGATTGTTGCGCGGGACGGTTCACCGGCGGCCGGGCAATCCAGCCAGCGATGAGGACCGCGGCGAGAAGGGTCGCCCAATGCCACCCGGAAACGGCTCGGCGGTTTTCCGGGTTTGGCGCGGTGACTTCGGCGGGTTGCGCAGGGGCAGGTCCCGGCGCAGTCTCGCCCACGACCTCCGCCCCGTGCGGGCCCTGGATCTCCGCGCCTTCCCACACGAAAAACCCCCACTGCCCGGTGCGCGGGTCCAGCACCTGCGCCACCTGCCAGGGCTCGGCGAAGAAGTTGCGGTGGATGAAAAGGTCGTGCTCGGACAGGAACAGGCCAAAACCCGGATGGGTGTGGTACCAGCCCACGATGCGCTTGTCCGGGTGCTCCCGGTCCCGGACCGCGTTCACCTGCTCCCAGGTGTCGTGGGTGAAGGTCACGTGGGCGCGCGCGGCCTGGGTATGCAGGGCCGGAATCGCCGCCTGCACCAGCACCAGGGTGCCTTCGTCCGAAGACGCGGCCTGCCCGAGCAGCACGCCGCCCAGCTCGGTGTTGGTATCCCGAGCGCCGTGGGTGAGGACCGCGTCCAGCGCCTCGCGCCGGATCAGCACCACCGGGCCGCTGGACGCCGGTCGCGACGTCACAGGCCCAAGTTCCAGGTCCAGATCATCGAAGTCGGACATGATCGCGGCCCCCGGCGAAGTGCGGGTCTCCGTCTGAGCGGAGCTGCGGCTTCGGGCTCTACTTCACCGCGCCGGCGGTGAGCCCCTTGATGATGTGCTTCTGGAAGGCGAAGTACAGGATCAGTACGGGCACAACGGCCATGAACACCCCCGCCATCACCACGCCCCAGTCCGTCGCATGTTCGCCCTGGAAGCTCATGAGTCCGACGGTGAGGGTCTTCTGGCGGTCATCATTGATGAAAACCATCGCCAGCACAAGTTCGTTCCAGATCCACGAGGCCTGGAAGATCGCCGCCGTGGCCACCGCCGGGCGGGCGACGGGCAGGAAGACCTTGCGCAGGATGGTGAGGTGCCCGCAGCCGTCGATCACCGCCGCGTCGCTCAGCTCATTGGGAATGCTGATGAAGTACGCCCGCAGCAACAGCACGGTGAGCGGCAGCCCGAACGCCACGTACGGCCCGAGTACTGCGATCCAGTCGCCAAAGCGTTCCGCGAACCATTCCACCTGCACGGACCCTTGGGCCGCGCTCTGAAGGAGCAGGGAGCCCGGGTTGAAGTGGTACAGGGGAACCAGCACCGCATGGACCGGAATCAGCAGACCGCTGAGGATGAACCCAAGCAGCACCGCCGATCCGGGGAACCGAAGCCTTGCGAAAGCATACGCCGCCGGGGCCGACAGGACAAGGATGATCGCCACCGCGATGACAGTGACGATCAGGCTGTTGAGCAGATACAGCCCCATGTTCCCCTGCCAGGCCTCCACGAAATTGCTCCATTCGGGGCGCGTCGGCCAGGCCCACGGGTGCAAACGGATATCGGACTGGGTCTTGAAGGCGCTCATCATCGACCAGACCACGGGGGCCACGAAAGCCAGTGCGATCAGGGCCATCAGCGCATTCACAGACCAGGAGGAGATCCGGCGGCTCAAAGCTCGCCCACCTCCTCCTTGCCCGACACGCGAACGTAGACCACGGTGGCGACGAAGGTGATAGCCAGCATCACCGTGGCAATCGCCGCCGCGTAGCCCATGCGGTCGTCGCTGAACCCGCAGGTGTACATGTAGGTAGCGAGGACCTCGCTGGCGTGGTTCGGGCCGCCCTGGGTCATGACCCAGTTCAGGTCGAAGATCTTCACGGAGCCCACGGTGATGAGCAGCGCGTCCATGGCGATGACCCGGCGCATCAGGGGCAGGGTCACGCCGCGGAAGGCCTGCCAGTTTCCGGCGCCGTCGATTTTCGCGGCCTCGTACAGCTCATCCGGGATCGCCTGCAGGCCGGCGAGAAGGACCATCATATGAAAGCCGACGTAGCGCCAGCACGAGACGAAGATGATGGAGTAGATCGCCAGCCAGGGCGGGTCACTGAGCCACCCGCGGCCTTCGAAGGACGGGTCGATACGAGCCAGGATGGCGTTCAGCGCGCCGAAACTCGGATTATAGATCATCGTCCAGACCAGCCCCACCGCCACCACCGGGACCACGAACGGCCCGAAGACAAGGGTGCGCAGGAATTGGTGGGTGCGAGTGGCCGAGCCGATGAGCAACGCCAGCAGCAGGGCAACGGGAAGCTGTCCGATGATGGACAGCACCACGAAAAGCAGGTTGTTCTTCAGGGATAGCAGGAAGTAGGGGTCCTGGAGCAGGTTGCGGTAATTGTCCAGCCCCACGTACACCCGGGCGGGATTGACGGTGCTCCATGAATAGGCGCTGAGCACGCAGGTATGCACGATCGGGTACAGCACGTAGATCGCGAAGAAGAGGACTGCCGGAGCGATGAGCAGGTAGGGCGTGAGTCTCTGCTGGCGCATGGGTTCGGGAGTGTCTCCGAGCCCCACTTTCGCCGGAAGCCGCCCGGGACCTCCTAGGTCCCCACGCCGCCAATCCGCCGGGGTGCCTGCAGGTATTCCTCGCGCGCCGCCTCATCCATGCCCGCCAGCCCGAGACGCTCCACTGTCCGGCGGCCATCCTTCAGGTAGTTGCGCCCGGTCACACTGCCCGCAAGGGTGGCCAGCGACCGGGAGATCGGTGTCGGCACCCCCAGCAGCTTTCCAAGCGAGACGTAGGTCACCAGGCCAAGGCCGCAGTCCTCATGCAGGTAGCGGTGTTCCATGCCCGGCGGCGATTCCAGGTCCCCGAATACGGGGCTCGACGCGTAGCACTCCAGGTAGTCTTCGGACTGCGAATACCCCTGCTCCAGGCACATGCGCGGCTCGCTGAGGAGGTCATACCCCAGCGCCTTGCCGAGGGCGATGCGCTCCCGATCCACGCGTTCGATGATCCGCGCCACAGCGGGGGTCACGCCCTCGCGATAAAACCTGTGATCCGCGCCGCGCTGCTCGATGACCGCCGCGTTCGCCACCATGATCGCCGGGTGGATCACCGGGTTCCCGTTGCACAGGGCGACTTCCAGCACGTCCCGTTTCGCCTTGAGACCGGGGAAAAGGGGCTGGAGCGCCTGGTGCAGGTCGGCAGTGGCCGCGCCAGGCAGTGCGGCGAAGGCGATGTGGTTCACACGCAGGCCGATGTGTACCTCGCGCGGTCCGCGCGCCCGGCAGCAGTGGGTGAGGGTGCCGGTCTCGCACAGGAGGAGGTACTTGTCGATGCGGTGTTCACTGAAGATCCGCCGCATTTCAAGGGCCCCGCCGGTGGAGCCGGGATTGAGCACGAGGATGGCCCCGTCGCGGATGATCGGCGCGAGTTCGTTTGCAAGGCGCGCGTGGGCCAGGCCCTGCAGACAGGCGATGACCACCTCAGCGTCCTCGATTGCCTCCGCGAGATCAGTGGTCACCAGCGACAGCTCGGCCTCACCCTCGACCACTCCGGTAGCCTGGATGACCGGCTCTTCCAGCAGTTCAGCGATATTGGCGCGGTACTCGGCCCATTCGAACAGCCGCACGTTCAGGCCCTGAAGCGCGAGATCGGCGGCCACGGCTTTGCCACCGTTCCCTGCCCCGACAACCGCGACGTTCTGGATCAGCCGGAAGTCCTCAAAGCGTTCGACAGTGATGTCCACGGGATATCCCCACTCAGCTTTGGTTCAGGTCGCGGCGCGCGGAAGCATTTCGTCCGATGGGCCCGCCACTCCTTCGCCGCCATGGCGTGCGGGGATCACTCCTCCATGGGAGCCGTCAGCCGCACTGCCAGTCTGCCCTGGGACAGCCCGCTGATGCCCCGGAACTTCGGCAGGCCTGCCACCGCCACTTCCAGCTCATCCCGGGGGCCGCAGTCGAGAGGGATGAGGTCTCCGGGTTTCAGCATCGTCAACGTGGACAGCGAGATCTTCGCCCGGCCGAGCACCGCCGTCACCTGGACGGTGCAGCGGCTGACCTGGCTGGCTCCGGCCTTGCGGCGCAGGTCGGCGGTTCCCGTCTTCGCGGGATTGTACCCTGACTGCTTCAGCAGCGCCCGCAGCACCGCCGACGGCACCGCGACCCGCATCAGTCCCTGGACGGACGCCACCTCGCACTCCAGGTTCACCGCCACCACTGCTTCCTGAAGCGAGCCGCTGCCGAAGCGACCTGTCGTCTGGCGAATTTCGAGCACATGGGGCGCAAGGGCCCCCAGAGCAGGCCAGGCGTCGGTCCAGGTGAACATGAACTCCTCCACCACCTGCATGGCCAGCGCGCGTTCGAGGATGGTCAGTTCGCGCTCCTGCGGCGGGCTGCTGGAACCATCGCCGCCGAGCATCGCGTCCATGCAGGCGAACATGGGTGATGCGTCCACCTGCCAGATGAGCGGGGCGCTGTGGGCTGCGAACTGGCAGACCGCCATGATCGGCATTTCGGGCAGGGAGTCCAGATACTCGTTGTAGGTCATGGGCCGCAGGCTGTCCACACTGACGCGCGCGGGCAGTCCGGTGGTCTCCGGGATGTGCCGATGCAGCGCCCGGCACAGGTTCTGGCAGTGGTCCTGCAGCTCCCTGAGCTGGTCAGCGGAAAGGCTGTGGGCCTGCCGGAAGTCGTAAGGCGTGGCGCGCACGGCGCCGGTTGGTCGGCTCTGCATGATCTACTCCACGTACTCGATGTCTCCCGCGTCCAGGGTGATCTCGCCCGCCGATTCCAGTGCTCGGGCGATCTGCACGATCTCCTGCTGCGCCCGCTCCGCTTCCGTGGCCGGGACCGCGCCCAGCAGGTCCATCTCTTCCTCCAGCACGCTGCGGGCGCGCTGAGAGAGGTTGTTGAACACAAGCTCACGCAGGGACTCTGGAACACCTTTAAGTGCCAGGGCGAGATCGTTCGTCGTCGTGTTCCGCAGCACCACCTGGAGGCTGGGGGTGGGCATGCGCAGGAGGTCTGTGAACTTGAAGATCATCCGCTCGATGGAGGCGCCAATCTCCTCCGAACGCTGTTTCACCGCATTGAGCACGTCCTGGGCCATCTTGCGGTTTAGCTGCTGGACCACTTCGGCCACGAACTGCAGGTTGGCGTCCGCTGAGTCCGAGCCGCCTGCCGACCCCTTGAGGAGCGAACTGGCCACGCGCGCGAAGGCCTTGAGCGCCCCTGGCGACGCGGGATTGGGGTTGGACATGCGGAAGGTGACTTCGCGCCGTGTCTCATCGGGCATGATCTCCAGGAGCTTGGCGCAGTTGGGCGCTGACAGGTGCCGGGCCACGAGCGCGATGGCCTGGGGGGTCTCGTCGCTGATGGCGCGCCAGACCAGGTTCGGGTCGGCCTTATCCAGGAGCGCAAGCTTCTCCAGTGAGCTCTCCGCGTCTTCGCCCGCAAGCGCACCCAGCCCGCTGCGGATGCCCAGGACCTGTTCCTTGAGCCTCGCGGCCAGAGCGTCGGCGCCGGCGGCCCCGTCCATGCGGTCGATGAACTCCCGAGCGACGCTGGCCCGTTCGTCTCCATCCGGGGCGCCGAGCTTGCCCAGTGCACGGATCAGCCGGTGCGCTGTGAGCGGATCCACGCGCCTGCATATATCGGTGGCCTGTTCGGGACCCGCCATTGAGATAATGA
>JAGPGE010000760.1 GCA_018056145.1 Armatimonadota bacterium | reverse complement strand
TGCCCCACGCGCGAGAAGTACAGGGGTGCATAGAAGAAGAGCATCGCGGGCCCGGCCAGCCAGTTCTGAACAAGGAAAAGCTGAGCAATCGCCCAAAGCCAGTGAGCGGCATACATTGGATGCCGGATGCGGCTGTAGATGCCGGTGATGACCAATACCTGCCCGTCGCGTACGTCGATCCGCGCTGACCAGTTGCTGCCAAGGTCGCGGTGGGAACGCCACAGCAGCCAGAGCGCCACGGCGAACACGATGACTCCAGACCAGCCCATGATCGGCGGGGGCGTGTACTCGCCTAAACTCAGCCAGTCGGTGGTCAGGGCGACTATGGGCACGGGGATCATGCCCACCCCGGCCATGAACAGAAGCACGGAATCAAGCACATGATAGCGCGAAGTGAGTATGTGCCGAGATCGCCTGCCACGGGTATACACGGCCCGAATGACTGACCCGAGCACAAACCCGATGATGTAGATGGTCTCGAACGGGCTGTTCATCGCCGAGCTTTCCGAACCGGAGGTGACTGCGCCGCAGGGCTTGGTGGCGCGGTCGGCGAAATGGTTGGCGACCTGAGTTTCGTCATAGGAGACCCCATCCCTTCCCGGCAGCACGGCGGGGACAGGAGTGATCCATCATGATGCGCATCGTGTTTTCCCTGCTGGCCGTCGCGTTGTTCGGCGCGGCATGCGCCCAGGACGCACGACTGCTCACGGAGAACGGTCTGACCAACCCGGAGTTCAGCCAGTACGAGGGGCTTGAGCGCCCCCTGACCGGTGGCTGGGCGGAGGCGAACCCGCCCTTCAACGGAGGCCAGGAAACGGCGCGAGCCAGTTTCGCCGAAGGACCGCTCACCAACGGCGATATCAGCACGAACCACGGGCGTACACCTTTCCCCTATGCCTACTGGCAGGGCCAGCAGCGGGCTGAACTCACGGTGAGCCTGAACGGAGTCTACGACATTGAGCGAGCGCGCATTTGGATGCTTTTCCCCGAAACCGGGCCACACGGAGCTTCGGCGATCGACGTGTATCTCAAGGGCGATCCGCTGGAGTTCCCGGACGTGCTCAAAGTGGGCACGATCTCTCCCATCACCAATGGCTGGAACGAGATCGGCATCAGCCGGCGGGCAGACGGCCTGCGGTTCGTCTTCCACGCCGTCCCCGGGCGTGCGTACATTACCTTGAGCGAGATCGAGGTATGGGGAACGCCCGTGGCCGGAGCGGCGCCTGACAGCGTGAGCGTCTCCGACCCGAAGCGCACTGAAGATGGCATCACATGGTGGGCCTTCGACTTCGGCCCCGCGGGATCCCCGAGTTTCGCACAGTTCTGCGTGGTGGACTCGAAGACTGTCTACTCGCGCGAGAAGGGGTACGGCTGGATTCCTTACGAGGGCGGGGAGCCGCTGGTCGAGAGCAACTTCGGACCTGCCAGCGCGAGTGTCCCAGGCCTTGGCGAACGTGACCGCGGCGGCGCGGGAAGCGACGCGCTCTTCCGCGACTTCGTCATGACCAGCGAGTACTACCACACCCAGGTGCGACAGACATTCGCCGTGGATGTGCCCGACGGGGCCTACCGGATCCTTTCGATGCACGGGGACACCGAGTACGGGCGCCGGGGCGTGCAGCCATACTGGGTCGAGGCGGAAGGCGAGCGGGTCGCCGAGAATCTCAAGCTTCCCTGGAGCCGCACCACGGATGCGGTATTCGATGCAACCGTGACTGACGGCCGCCTGGATATCACCCTCGACGCGGAGCATGAGAACCCGGCCAATCGGGGCTTCGTGCTCAACGGGCTGGCCATCCTGCCTGCGAACACCGACGAGGAGCGCCAGTTCGCGGATGCGAAGATCGAGCGCATCCGGGCGGCGGTCATTCGCGAACACCAGGAAGCCTTCGATCGGGAGTTCACCGAGGTCCCCTACGTCGAGTCCGCAACCATGGTCGAGCCCTCGGCGGAAGACACAGCCCGCGGGTTCATCGCCTGGGCCCCGAACTGGATGCGCCTCATCTACCCCAACACCGTGCCCACCGCGGAGGATGTCACCCGCGAGCTATCCCTGGTAGCCGCTCCCGGTGAGTTCGAGCCCTGCACCATCGCAGTGCGGGCGCTGGAAAAGATCAAGGGCCTGGTAGCTTCCGTGGGCGAGTTCGCGGGTGATGCGGGCACGATCCCGGCGAGCGCGGTGGAGATCCGGCGCGTGAAATGCTGGCCGCAGCGACTCGGGTCGTCCTGGAGCAAAGAGTACCAGACCATGCCGGAACTCCTGCTCGCGGAATCGGCGGCAAATCTCGACGCCGACACCACCGGGCAGTTCTGGTTCACGGTTCACGTGCCCGAAGACGCGGCGCCCGGGACGTACATCGCGCCGGTGCGCCTGTCATCGCCGGATGGGGCGACCTGGGAAACCCAAATGCGCCTGCGGGTACTGCCCTTCGCACTCACGAAGGCGGAGCGCCCGGTGGGCATGTACTGGCGCAGCGAGCAATGGGACCGGGAACGCCTCGATAGTCAGATCCGGGACATGCTGGCCCACGGGGTGACCACGGTTACGCTGGACAACTCGGTTCCCGTGAAGAACGTGGACGGCAAGGTTGTCGTCGAGACAGGCGGACTCCTGGAGTTCCTGCAGCACCTCAAGGCCCTGGGCGTGGAAGGGCCGATCCCCTTCTTCGGCGGCCTCGACGGCGCAGTGAAGCGGGCGTTCCCCGGCGGGGATTTTGAGGCGAACTTCGTCGAAGCCGTTCGGCAGATCCAGGAAGTCTCGGCGCGCGAGGACACTCCCCAGTTGCTCTTCTACCCGGTGGATGAAATCGGGAACGACGAGGAACGCGGCCAGAAGGCTCACGAGTTGTGCAGCCTTATCGCCCAGGTCCCTGGGGCCACAAGCTATGTCACCGTGAACAACTACGCAGCCGGTGAGAAGTGGGGCGACAGCTTCGACATCTGGTGCGGGAACATCGAGTACACCAGCGAGCAGGAGACGAAACTGCTGGCCCGGGGCAAGCGGTAC
>JAGPGE010000759.1 GCA_018056145.1 Armatimonadota bacterium | reverse complement strand
CCCGTCCCGGAGCTCCCAATGGCTCCGGTCGCTACATGATAGGCCGATGGAGGCCGCTGATCAATGCCGTCCCCGCGGCCACCCTGGGCGGGAGACCCGAGGTGTCCCCGTCCGCGGTTGCGGAGCGAGCCGTACAGCCGTCCATGAAGCAAAAGCGTTGGCCGAAACCCGATCCATCGCACTGTCCGGAAAACGGGGGGCAGATCAAAGACGGCGTCGGGAGCAAACGGGGACTGGGGGGCGTGGAACAGATGCTGGTAGCGTTGCCGTCGTGTGTCTCCCGCCGCCCCCGTTCCTTTGTAGTCCGCCCGCCGGTACTCCTCGCAGTACTTCCACTCCAGCAGATAGGCGCGCATACCTGATCCTGTCTTTGCCACCATGAAGGCGTCGATGCTCGTCTGGTTGCTCCCGCGGGTGATGGCGCCGCCCTCCAGCGGTTCGTCCCAACCGACCCACTCAAACTCGACGGGCGAGCAGTTGCCCTGGGCGTCGACGATATCCACGACACTGTCGACATCGGGATCGATTGTCTGCAGGAAGGCGGTGAGGGCACCTGGTACTGGCGCGAGAGGAAGCAGGAAGTTGACGCACGCGATCTGGGAGCTGGCCAGATTGCGAGTCGGATGGTCTCCAGGCCTATCGCCGCTACGCGCACTGGTCCACCACTTGATGCGGCGGCGTCTGAAGAACCCCGGTGCCGAATTCCGAACTGAACCGAATAGGTTGTGACATTCGTGCCCGCACGCCAGCAGATGGGCATTCCGCTGGCCCTTTGCGTCATCACATGTGCGGGCTTCCAACGGTAGCGTACCGCGGAAGCGAGCCTGCTGACGGCGAGCAGCAACACCGAACCGAACACTGCGATTGGCCATCGAGGTACCCCCTATAGATAGTGCGCAGACACTTCGCCATCCCTTCGCGCGTCACCTTGGACACGGCGACGGTCTCCGCCGGGCAGGTCGCCCGTACGCTGGAAACGAGAGCCGGGAGCCGCGTTCTTCTGGCCGTGGGAGAGGGAACCGTACCGTATCCGCAATCGCGCAGCCTGGCTTGGCGCATTCACGTGGGGGATAATCGAGCCCTGCTAGTCCACACGGGACGATGCAGGGCTCTGCTGTAACGCGCGGAAGGAGTCAGTGCTTCCATCGGGGAAGGGACAAAGCCAGCAGGGCTTCAGCCGGGCTGCCGCTCCACTCCACTGCGGGGGGAACCCATGCCCGTCAAGGATCATCGACCGGTCCGAGTTGTATGTCCTATTCCGCTGCCCCGGGCGCTGGCAGGGCCTCAACGTCGGACGCGGGGGAGGATTCGCCTTGCCCCGACGCGAACTGCATTGCGTTTCCCACACTGCGGCCGGAGAGTGTCTCATGACGTCAGTCACGCCACCGACCGGTGGTCTGCCTCCCGACTTCGGCTTCAGGGAAGGCACCACGAGCACACACACAAGCCGCACGGCTATGTTCGCTGAGTTGAGTGCGCTCTTCGCGTACCTGCCCCTGGCTGCTGACCGGGAAAGCTACGCAACTGCGGTCGTCGAGGACAATGTGCTCTCCAAGCGTACTGCGTCCAATCGCAGGCTGACGCTCCGGCACCTTTCGGAACTCTACGGACTAGACGCATCCCTCCCGATCTTCCGGGCAATGCGCCAGCTCTGGGAGCTTGACCCGGCGGCGAGACCGATGCTGGCCATTCTCTGCGCCAATGCCCGGGACCCCCTGCTGAGGGCCACCAGTCCGCTGATCCTGGACGCTCCATTAGGGGCAGAAGTTGCCAAGGATGCGCTCATTGACGCCATGAACGAAACCTGGCCTGGCCGCTTCAGTCCGGCTAGCCTCGACTCGGTGGCACTGAACATACTCTCGTCCTGGGCCCAGTCTGGTCACCTTGCAGGGCGCTACAGGAAGATCCGCAGGAATCCCGCTGCAACTCCTGCCAGCACGGTGTATGCACTGTTTCTGGGGTACGGTCAGGGATTGCGGGGCGCCACGCTGTTGGACAGCTACTGGGTCAAGATACTCGACTGTAGCGCGTCGTCGCTCGACCAGCTGGCATTCGCGGCCTCACAGCGCGGCTGGATCGAGTACCGTCGCGTGGGTGACATTGTTCAGATTGGCTTTGGGTGGTTACTCGCAGGGCAACACGGAGCGTGGTTGTACCGATGACGAGGGTTGATCGGCTGCTGGCAGCCTACTCTGACTACGTGCGCATTCCCTGGGCATCGCATATTGCGGGGCCAGAGCGCACGTGGTTTGTGGTCTATGAACCTCACGATGAGCGACGTCTGCGGCGCCAGATGCCGGAGTTTGAGATTGCGACCAAAGAGGCAGGGAGGGGATGGCTGCGTCACGATCTCCTCCGCGACTTCGCAGACTGGCTCGCGAACGAGGACTACCGGGAAGCGTACTTCGAAGACCCCACGACGGTGGAGGCGACCCTCGAGGAAGACTTCCTCGAGTTCGTCGCAGACCGAGTGCGTCAGCTTGCTCAGTCGTCCACGGCTGATGAGACGACGGTCATCGCCGTGCATGGCACCGCATCGCTCTTCGGCCTCCTGCGGGTCTCGGACCTTGTCTCTGCCGTGGTATCGTCGATCCCGGGCCGCCTTGTGGTCTTCTTCCCGGGCTCACATGACAACGGCGTCTACAGGCACCTCGATGCCAGCGATGGCTGGAACTACCTGGCAGTCCCGATAACGGTCAAGGAGGGGTAAGACCGGTAATGTCTCCCGATCTGCGCATCAGAGACGTACTTGCCACCGACCCAATCACCGCAAGGATACCCAACCAGGGCGTAGCCAACGTCAATCAGGACGAGACCATCCAGGATGAGCTGCGCAACTTCGTCTGCGAGGGTCAGTACGCCAAAGGTCTGGATCGCATCCTGGACTCCTATCTGTCGAGCCTCAACAGTGATGAGCAGCCCGCTGTCTGGGTGAGCGGCTTCTACGGCAGCGGCAAGTCCCACTTCGTGAAGATGCTCACGTACTTGTGGACGGATCGCACCTTTGACGAT
>JAGPGE010000758.1 GCA_018056145.1 Armatimonadota bacterium | reverse complement strand
CGACAAGGTGGCCCACGTCGCCACGACCACCTTCGAGAAGGACACCATGGTTCAGCGCCATTACTTCCGGGTCTTGCAGGAGGTCTCGGCGAATCCGTTCTACGCCTTCGCATACTCGGTGACGCCGGACATGGACCAGTGGGTTGCCCAGCCGCTCCAAGGACAACTGATGGAGGGCGCCTTCAGCAGTTCCGCCGCAAACTTCGTCAGCCAGTCGATCCGCTGGGGCGCGGAGTTCGACCTGGAAAAGGGCGCCGGGCTTGTGGTCTACTTCCCTGAGGCAACTTCGGGCGCGGGCTCGGACACCCGTTTCTGGGACCAGCCCGCATATCGCAAGCTCCTGATGCAGCCCACGTCCGGCAAGCTGGAGGCGGGCACGGAGATCTCCTCACTCATGGTCCTTCGGCCGTTCATGGCGGGCGCGGACAACTGGAAGGACGTGGCGGGACAGATTGCCGGCGAACTCCAGGCCCGATTCCCCCCGAAGGAGGTCGCGGAGAACGTGGGTCGGCTGTACGGCGAGGGCGTGCCGGAGGACGGCTTCATCACCGCGAAAACCCGGGACTACACCATCCAGTTCTCCGCGAAACAGGCCTGGACCATCTACAACTTCACGTACCGGGACCACCTCATCGGCCACTCCAACGGCTTCTACGGGACGGTGCTGATCCCGGTGGGCGGCAACTTCATCGGCACCGGGCACACCGAAGGCGGCCGCGAAATCGTCCATGCGGTCAAGCTCCTGGTGGACGGCCTGGAGACACCCGTCGAGGTTGGCAAGGTCTACACGGGCAGCCGCATCGAGTTGATCAAGGACTCCACAATCCACAAGTTCAAGGCGAGGGCCACAATCACCGTCACCGACGACGAGGTGATCGAGCGCCAGGAACTCGAGGCGCTGGAGACCTTCGACCTCAAAATCATGTACCTGTTCATGCACTGCTGGCAGGGAACCACGTCGAAATGGCTGGCCGAGCTGCCCGACGGAAAGACCATCGGCGGGGACTTCAACAATGAGGGCAATGAGGTCCTGAAGGATACGCGTTGGGTGGCCCAGTATGAGCCAAACATGGGCATCGGCATCCTAGGGTACACACCGAAGGTTGCCAGCGGCAACGGCAGCCACACCATGATCTGGGACTTGGAGCGCTACCACAAGTTCTACACGCGCCGGGTGGGGCTGCCGGAGACCTTCGAAGCCGGGCAGAAGCTGGACTACACCATGATCGTGCGGGGCGTTCCCGACGAGTCAGGCGACTGGGAGGCAACGAGGGCGGCCGCCGAGGACCTCAAGCGCCGGTATCCGCCTGTGAACGACGAGGACTGAGGGCCGTGACAGGAGCGGATCTTACCGTTCCGCGTATTCCAGCTTCAGGGTCATGCTCTGGGTCCGCAGGCGCTGGCGTTCGGCGTCGTGGCCGTGCAGGAGGGCCATACCCCGGTCCACCTTCTCCTCCTCGCCCGAGCGCATTCCCTTCTCCACGAGCCGTGACGCCGCCACGCCGATGCTGATGATCGCCTTCACGTCATCCAGCACACTGGCCAGGGCGTCGTCAGGCGGCGCCAGCGCCTCGACTCGCGCGGCGAGCATGTCATACCCGCTCACAATGTCCTCGGCCACGGTGTCCGCTGCCGCCACATTCTCCAGCCGCTTCTGCTTCCAGGTGGCCGCAGTCAGGTCCGTCCTGCGGACCAGGTCGGCGTCGGTCTCAAGGACTGCCCGCGCATTGTCCAGGAACTCCACGGCCCTGCCGCGCGCTATCGGCCCCACTGCCGCGGGTCCGCCCGCTCCGCCCACAATCTGAAGCGCACTCAGCACGGCTTCGGCAACTGCCTCCGTGTCCGCCTGCACCTGCCGCGCGTCGTAGACTGGCTGTTCGCCAATGAGCGCATCCCAGAAAGTCTGGTACATGAAGGCCGTGTTGCGCTTGTAGTATTGCTGGCGGCCCCGGCAGAGCACGTAGTAGTAGCGGTCGTCCTGCCCCTTGCCCTGCTTGCCGACCCAGCAGTCCCGGCCCACTACCCGCGCGCGAGTCGGCGCCAGCGCGAAGCCCTCCCCGACCAACTGCGAGACGTTCTCCAGCGCCTGCGTGATAATCTGCTCCCGGGCACTCGCACCCAGACCGGGGGCCGGATCGCAGTAGGCCACCTCGGGCGGCATCGCTCCGGCGGGACCCGAATGGATTTCGTACATCACCTGGTGCTCCATCCCGTGCTGCCCGTCGGACAGTGGGATGAACTTGCGTACCCCAAACAGGACACCATTCCCCGCGGGCGCAGGCTCGGAGAAAGGCGCATATCCGGGCAGATTGACCGGGACCTGCAAGGTCAGCCGCTCCAGACCGGTCGGGGCCGGCTTCTCCTCCGGCTGCGCGGCTGCGCTCGCGTCCTGCACCTGTATCGGGTGCGAGATCACTGGCAACGGGATGCCCGCAATCTCCGCCCGGACGCCCAGTGCATACGAGCCAGGCTTCGTGAAGACGGTTGAGAAGCGCAGTCCCGAGGGCCAGGGCTTCCCGGAAATCGGCTCCGGGTGCTCCACAACCGCCGGCGCCTCCTGCCAGCGCATGCCCGGCGGCAGGTCGCCGTCCGGCACGCTCAGACGGGCAAAGCTGGCCGCCTCCCCCGGCGCGATGGTGTAGATCAGCGGCACCGTATTCCCGGTGCGCAGGAGCACCGGCGAGGTGTCGCCCTCCACCACCAGCACTGTTCCCCGCGCCAGTTCCCGGCACAAGGCGGCCGCATAGCCAACCCACTCGTAAGCGGGGTGACGCTCCATGAACCCCGCCGCGTCCAATTGACCCCACAGCCGCGCCGCGTCCTTGCGTTCCCGCGCGCCCAGCAGGAAGTACCGCAGGTGCATGGCGGAGACGACCTCACGGTACTCTTGTTCCAGGGCGGAATCATCCAGCACCAGCGCCTCCTGTCGGCTTTCGGCGGAGTCCCGGTGCAGCAGGTACAGGCGCAGATCCCACAGGATCGTGCGGGCAAGGAGATCGGCGAGATCGCTATTGGC
>JAGPGE010000757.1 GCA_018056145.1 Armatimonadota bacterium | reverse complement strand
GCCCTGGGCCTTCGATAGCACCACGGCGTCGCCGAGATGGTCGCCGTGCCCGTGGGAGGGCAGGATGAAGTCCACCCTCACGTCTTCCGGACCACAGACGGCATCCGGGTTGCCGGTGAGCCACGGGTCGAGAATGAGGGTGTGCGCACCATCGGAGAAAGTGTAGCAGGCATGTCCCAGGCTCTTTACCGTGAGCATCGTTTCGACCTCGGGTCCCGAAAACGCAAGTCGGGAAGGTACCGCGCCCCTGTTGCACGAACTTGAGTTTACCTGAATCGCTGCCCGGTCACAAGCAGACGGGCACAGGATCGAAGGAGATTCGGAGCGTGACCCAACGCCAGCGTCTTATGGCACTCTTGGAAGGTCAAACACCCGACTGCGTCCCGTGGTTCGCCGATCTTTCCCACTGGTTCGTGGTGGAGCGCGGACAGCGGTTCATTCCCACTTCCGAAGCCGATCGGGACACGGAGATGGTGGACCTCCACCGGGATCTCAACGCCGGGCTGTACCTGAACATGGGCGCTTTCTACGCTACCGACTACTGCGATAGCGGGGTCACAGAGACCACCGGTGTGGATGGCGACCTCTTCACCTGGGCTATCAGCACCCCGGTGGGAGAAGTGCGGGAGATCCGCCGCTGGTCGCCGGTTAGCCACTCCTGGGACATCACCCACCGCATGGTCCAGGGCATCGAAGACTTCCCCATCGTCCGCTATGCCATGGAAGCCCGCCGCTATGTGCCGAGATACGAGAACTTCGACGCCTGGAACGACTTGGTGGGCGAAGTCGGCGTGCCCTTCGCGGTGGGTGGCTTCTGCGGGTTGGGATTCCTGGTCTCGCGGTTCATGGGCGTCGAGCAGACCCACTACGCCCTCGCGGACGAGCCCGAACTGACCCGCGGCCTCATGGATATCATCGACGCGAAGCAGCTTGAACTGGTGGACGTGCTGGCTGATTCGCCGTCGCCGGTGGTGCTGTGGACGGATAATCTCGACGCCGCTACCCAGCCGCCGCCGGTGTTTCGCAGGCATGGCATGGACTTCTACAGGGAGATGGCCCGGAAAGTGCATGCCCGGGGGAAGCACCTGGCGATCCACATCGACGGGCGCCTCGGCGGCCTGCTCGGGCTGCTGGCAGAATGCGGGGTGGATATCGCGGATGCGGTGACGCCCACCCCGATGGGCGATCTGACCCCGGAAGAGTGCCGGATTGAGGCGGGCCCCGACATGATCCTGTGGGGCGGCGTTCCGCCCAATGTCTGGGAGCCGCGCTGGCCCGAAGAAGGGTTCATCGAGAGCGTGAAGCACTGGCTGGACCTGCGGCAGGCCAACCCGCGCATCGTGCTGGCCCCGGGCGACCAGGTGCCCCCCGGCGCTCCGAGG
The DNA here is from genome assembly GCA_018056145.1 of Armatimonadota bacterium. GTDB lineage: Bacteria > Armatimonadota > Zipacnadia > Zipacnadales > JABUFB01 > JABUFB01. The sequence goes on along the minus strand of JAGPGE010000757.1, from coordinate 1,637 downwards.
CGGAGAATCGAGATTGCGGGCGAACTTGCGCAGACTTACGGCCGGTATTGATGACGGTCCCGGCGCATCAAAGCGGCATCCGGGTTACAACGTCGGGCAGGGGTCACTCGCGCCCCGAGCAATCGTCCAGAGGAGGAGTTCGCAGCGTGGGCAAAGTCAACGTCACGATCATGGACACCACGGGAAATAAGGAGCAGAAGGCCAGCCTGCCTGACGATGCTCCGGTGCGGCGGATTATCGCGCGGCTGGTGGAAATGATGAGCCTGCCCCAGGTGGGATCGGACGGCCAGCCGATGAGCTACAAGTTCCATCACAAGCGTTCCGGCCAGCAACTCAAGGACGAACAGACCCTCAGCGAAGCGGGGGTCCAGGAGGGCGACATTCTGCGCCTCCTGCCGGAGATCACGGCGGGGTAGGCCCCAGACACCACCATGACCGACACCGGCCCGCGCGAGGATGATGTCCTCGACGTCGATCTCGACGAGGACCGCTATGCCAGGCTGCGGCTGATCCCCTGGTGGGATCAGGAGCGCCTCGCGGACGCGCGGCTCATGGTGGTGGGCGCGGGAGCCCTCGGCAACGAAATCTGCAAGAACCTGGCCCTTCTCGGCGTGGGGCGCGTCTTCATCGTGGACATGGACAGCATCGAGGACACCAACCTCACCCGCAGCATCCTCTTCCGCCACGAAGATGAGGGCAAGCCGAAAGCCACCATCGCGGCGCGTGCCATGAGTGAGATCAACCCCGACGTGCGCCCGAGAGCTTTCGTCGGCAATGTCATCCATGACCTCGGCCAGGGCGCATTCCGGGACATGGACCTGATCTTCGGCGGCCTGGACAACCGCGAGGCCAGGGTCTGGATCAATGCGGTCTGCTGGAAACTGGGCAAGCCCTGGGTTGACGGGGCGATCGAGGCCATGCACGGGTTCGCCCGGATGTTCACGCCACCTGACGGGCCCTGCTACGAATGCACGATGTCAGCCCAGGACTACAAGCTGCTCAACCTGCGGCGCTCCTGCGCCCTGCTCACCCGGGATGATGTGATCCAGGGCAAAGTGCCCACCACGCCCACGACCGCATCAGTCATCGCCGGCGTGCAGGTGCAGGAAGCGATCAAGTGGCTGCACCGCGACCGCGATCTCCCGGGCCTGCGCGGCCAGGGATTCGTCTACAACGGGCTCACCCACGACAGCTACGTGGTCAGCTACCAGCGGCGAGACGACTGCCCCGCCCACGACACCATCGAGCGCCTGGAGGAGACCGGCTGGCGCGCGGGACAGACTACCGTGGGCGAGGCCCTCGAACTCGTGCGGCAGCGCGTTTCGGCGAAAGCGGCGCTGGAGTTCGACCGCGAGATCTGCACCGCATTCCGGTGCCGGCATTGCGGGACTGAGGAACCGGTCTTCCAGCCATTTGGCAGACTCACCGGCGAGAACGCCCGCTGTCCGGACTGCGACCGCACGCGGGAACCGGTGTCCATACATGCGGTAACAGGAACCGAGGTGTTCCTAGACAAGAGCCTTGCGGACATCGGGATACCGAAATATGACATCGTGCGCGGCCGCGAGGGGATGAATGAGGTCTGCTTCGTGCTGGACGGGGACAGGGCGGAAGTGCTTGGCGAGCAAGGGTAGGCC
>JAGPGE010000756.1 GCA_018056145.1 Armatimonadota bacterium | reverse complement strand
CCAGTAGATGCCGTCGGCGCCGATCTTGTCGGCATCGAGACACATATCCACCACGCGCTTCATGGCTTCGAGATACGAGTTACCCTCGGCGATGTAGTAGTAGAAGAAGGGAATTCCGATGCGTTTAGTGTAGCCCGTGTTCTCATAGTGCGCGCCGCCTTCGGTGATGATCCGGGAATCCGCGTAACGCTCGGGCCCTTCCGGGTTGGTGTCGATGGATGTGTGGATGTAGATCAGCGACTTCGCGTCAGGCTCGACGCGGCGCAGTTTGGCGGCCGCATCCCGGAGTTGCTCCCGGAGCCGGGTCGCTTCCAGCATGTGGCTCCCGTGGTAGCATGGCACGTCACCCTCGCGGTCGAACCACACCCCGGAGGCGATGAACCGCAGGCCCTTGTCCGCAATGGTGCTGCGCAGCGCCTCATCGGACATGGCGTTGATCCCGGACAGCCCAAACTCGAACCCTCCCGGGACGGTGAAGTTGACGTCCAGGTCGCGCCGCACGAGGTTGATGAAGTCGTAGTAGTCGGCGCGCCCTATGGGGTACAGCGCCCATCGCACCGTGTAGCTGCCGCCTGGAGGCAGGCAGAAGGTGTCGCTGCGGATCCCGCCCCTGTTGTCGTAGTAAACGATGCCCTGCACGCGGTAGACGTCATCCAGCGCAACCAGTCCGCATCCGGAACTCTCCCCGGCCACGAAGACCGTGGAATTCTCCATGTACCGGACGACAGTGGCGGCCGGGTCCGGATTGCCGCCCACCCACGCATCCACCACTTGCGCAGGGTCTCCACGAAGCGCATTGTCGAAGGCGAGCCCCAGGTTCGCGTCGGTCAGGTTTGTGAACGTGTCGGCGATCCGAACGTGGTCGGCCTGCCAGGTGATCGCTCGCTCAACCCGGTATTCAGGCGCGGCGCCGATCACCCGGCGCTCATCGCCCTCGCCGCTCACCCGCACCGACCAACCCTCCTGTGCCTTGGCGTCGGGGTCGTCTCCGAAGCTGTTGAACCCTCCGCCCTGCCAGGAGAAGCGAGACAGGACATGCAGCGACAGCCCGGGCAACTTCACCATCAATCCGCCGCGATCATCCAGGACGATGGCTTCTTGGGCATCGCAGGCAGCGGGGGGGCGCCACATGATGCGGTCGGCGTGGAACTGCTCCTCCGACCGGTCGCGCCGCGCCACTGAGGGCTGCCGGGAAAGCTCAACGGTCAGCTCTTCGAACACGAAGTCCAGGCTCGGGTTGGTCTCTTTGAAGTACCGGCGCAAATCCAGCGAACCGCCCTGGTGCTGGATGGTGAGGGTGTTGGGAACATCCCGCTGGACGAGGTCGGTGATGTCCAGCACGAAGCGGTAGGGCGATGCATCCAGAATCCGCGAGCCGCCCGCGGCCTCGTCCCCCGCCAACTGGAAGTCGGGCGAATAGACCACGCGCCAGACAGACCCGCGGACCCATGGGACTTCGAGACCGCTGGCCATCCTCGCGGTAAGGGGTTTGTTGAGCAGCCGGGCCTGGGTCCGCGTCAAGCCGCCGGTCACGCCCTGACCATTGACGGCGAGGCGCATGACATGCGTGGACCCCGCCGCGTCAGGCGCGTCCAGCCGCACACTGAAGTTGAGCCGCACCGACTGGTAGTCACCCGTGGGGGTGAATGTCTTCTCAATACTCTCCCCGTAGGGCAGGACGAAACCCGGCTCGGCCAGCGTGATCACCTGGGCGTGGGCACCGAACTGGTGGAGAGCCAGAATCAGGGCAGTGGTAACAATGCAGCGCATGTCGGGCCTCCTGACTTGGGGAGAACAGCGGCCACCGGGCGGCAGTTCGCGCGATGGGCGCGGCTATATCGGCCAGTTCGCGGGGTTCAGCTGAGCCTCGTCCGCCACCGTGACTTCGCGGACCTGTTCGACCAGGTCCGGGGGGAGGGGGCCACGTTCCGCGTACCCCACAGCCGCCTCGAGTTCCTCGAGACGCGCGGTCCCCACCAGGGATGTATGGGCGGCCGGCTGTGCCAGCACGTACCGGTAGGCCATCTCGGGCAGGCTGATGCCGGCTTCAGTGGCCAGCGATTCGAGCTTGCCCGCGGCCTCTCTCAGGGACGCCAGGGCTTCGGGCAGCAGTTGGGCGCGGTGGGTCAGGACTCCCTTGAGCAGCACCGACCGCACCACGATGCCGATGTCCTCCTCCACCGCGACCGGCAGCACGTTCTCCTCGGGGCGCCGGTCCAGCATGGAGTAGGCGATCTGGACGCAGTCATACCAGCCGCAACGGACCGCGGTAAGCGCCTCGTCCGGCCCGTACACGCTTACGCCCAGGTAGCGGATCGCGCCCTGCTGGCGGAATCCTTCGAGCACCTCGCGGAACTCCGTCGGCACACCCAGCACCGACGGCGCGCTGTGGAGCATCATCACATCGATGACATCCGTGGCCAGCGCCGACAGGCTCTCATGGACCGAGCCGGTGATTCGCTGTTTCAGGGCCTCCCCGGACAGACCCTCATCGGCAAACAGCGGGACTTTTGAGGCGAGGACATACTCGCTCCGACGACTGCACAGGGCCCTGCCGATGATCTCCTCGCTGGCCCCGTACAGGCGCGCGGTGTCGATGTAGTTGATGCCGAGGTCCAGGGCGCGGTTGAGGACGTCTGCCGCGGTAGACTCATCGGGGCGGGCATCGATCCCGGTCGGGTCGATGCCGTAGGCCATGCCCAATTCCACGGTGCCCAGCGAGATCTCCGAGACCATCAGATCGGTTCTGCCAAGACGACGTCGGTTCATGTCAGTCTTCCTCCCGCCAGTCGAACACGGCGGCGACAAGTTCCTTGGAATGCTGCCGGGCAAGCTCGTAGGCCTCAATCATGCGCGCCGCGGGGAACCTGTGGGTGATGAGGCTCTCCAGTTGCAGCGCCCCATCGGCCATGAGGTCGAAGATGTACTCGAGATTGCGCCGCAGGTTGAAGCGCAGGTCCGACGGCGCGCATTCCACCCGCGGCGAGGACCCCGCGCCGAGAAGCGTGAGTTGCTTGCCATAGAA
>JAGPGE010000755.1 GCA_018056145.1 Armatimonadota bacterium | reverse complement strand
GGGAACGCTAAGCCTTCGCAGCCCCGTGATGATGGCGTTCGCGCGTGTGGATGCCAGACTCGACCAGCGGGTGGTGCTTTCGGGACTGGAAGTGTGGGAACCCGTCGAGGGAGGAAGACGCGACCTTATCCTCATCCCCAGGGGCCAAGTCAGCTACACGCTGGCAGGGCTGCTTGGCGAGCGTCCACTCGAAGGCCTGCGAAGCGTGAGTTTGAGCCGGCCCGATCTATACATTGTGCGGCAGGAGAGCGGCATACTGGAGCTTGAGGAGAAGCTACGCGCGGTGTTCGGGATCGCCAGAGCACCGGAAATGGACGGCGAGACAGGACCGGCGGAACTCGGCACGCTCACGGCGGCCATCACCGTGACCGGCGGCAATGTCTGTTACGTCGACCACCAGGTGACCCCGGAGGGTGAGCCTCTGCGACTGCAACTCGCCGAACTTGAGGGGCGCGTCCCGGCCGGGCAGATCGCGTCGATCATGGAGCGCGCCGCGCCTGATAGATCCGGTCTGCTCCGCGCGAGCTTCCAAGCAAGCTGGCCCGGCGCCACCGCGACGGGGAGTTTCTCCACCGATGTGCGCTCCTTCGCACAGTTGCGTAAGGTCGACCTGCGCGGACATGAGGGGGAGGAGCTCGGCGCGCAGGCCGAGATGGTCCTGGCCGAATATGACCTGGGCATGCTGCTTGCCCAAGGGGATGCGTGGCCAACGGGCCTACAGACGCTGCGCGCCGACGGGCTGCGGGCCCACATCATCCGGGATGCACGGGGGCGCCTGGATGTGGCGGGCCTGTTCGAGCCCTTCCTGCCGGAACAGACCGGTGTGAGGGGGGCCGAGACGCGCCAACTGCTGGGGCATCTGGCGGCCCGGGTGCAGTTGGCCGATGCCGACCTGCACTACACCGACCACGCACTCAACAGCGAAGGCCCCGTCCGGGCGCAGATCATCGTCCGGGCCGCGGACCTGCGCCTGGAGCGGCTGGTGGCCGCCACTCGCGGGGAAGCCGTTGCGGAAGCGGGGAGTTTCGGAGGGTCGGTCTCTGCCGAGGTCCCCGGGGGACAGCTCCGCGCGACTCTCTCTAGCAACGACATCGCCACCACACTGACCGCATCGGAGCTTTGGGTGGCCGCGGCGGATGACCGGGAACCCTCATTCCAGGCGGACTGGGCCACAGCCGGCTACCAGTTGGGCGGCTTTTTCGCTGATGATAGGCCGCCGCAGGCCGCTGTGGAGTCTGTGGAACTCGACGCGCCTTCGGTGTGGGTCGAGCGTATGGAAGACGGGCGCATCGACCTGATCGCCTCACTCATGGCAGGATTCGAGGGTGCGGGTGAGCCATCCGGCGAGCCCCGGTCGGCTGCGGATCTGCGCTCCGAACTGGAGAGTCTCGACGCCCGGGTGCGGGTCAATGACGCCAAAGCGGCTTTCGTCGACCATTTCGTCGAGGATGGCCCGGTTGAGCTGGAAGTCGACCGCTTCGATGCCCGGCTGAACACCGGTCACCTGTGGGCCAGTTTCCGCCAGGAGTACACCGGGGATATCGGCTGGGTTCGCCTGAGTGCGAGGGCATCAAACCCTGCTGAGCGCGTGGCTCTGGATGCCGATTGGCGCCTGGACGGTGAGTTGGAGATCCGCGACGCATCGATCACTCGCGTCGGGATGCCGCTCCCGGTCCTGACCGCTCACGCGGTCCGGGTCCGCTACGAGCCTTTCGCGGCTTTCGGCAGGGATGGCTCTATTCCGGCTTCGATTCTGAACGTAAACATCGACCGGGCCTTCGCGCAGGGACGGCGTCTCGAAACCGGACGGTTCGAGCTACCCCGGCTGGTCCAGGCATACCTGACTGCGAGCGACGGCCCCGGTCTTGACGAGCCATGGACCGAAGAAGGGGTTCTCGGAAGGTTCACCGGCCGAGTGCGTCTGGGGAGCCTCTCGGCGTTGTACGAAGATCTCAGCCTGGGAGGCCGCCCCGCCAGCGGAACCGTCAGCAGCGTCTCGGCTGACCTGGACTTCGCGCGCATTGCGGCACTGCGCCGGGGCGAACGGGTGGAATCGCCGGGAACCATCAAGGGCTGCGTGCTCCTGGGGCGCGAGCAAAGCTGCCTGCGCGCGACTGTCACCGCGGACCTGGGCGGCCAGGTGTTCGTGGATGACCTCGGACTGGTCAGCCAGTCAGGAAGGCGCAGTATACTCACGGCGAAACGCCTGTCGGCGCAGTTCGATCCCGTCGAGGTGTTCTCCGGCGACGTGCCGCTGCGCGGAGTGACCCGGATCGCCGCACAGAACGCGGACGCCGACATCCTCGTGGACGCTTCCGGGCGGTGGGAGCTTGCCCACCTGCTGGACGACATCGTCGAGCCTGAGCCCGACGGCGGGTCTGCCGAGAGGCCCGAGGCCGAGGATCTGCGGGCGACGGTTGTGGTCATTGACTCATCGGCCAGATACCTGGACCTGAGCCAGGGATCGCCGGACTTGCGGCGGGCTGAGGCGCGCAACCTCAACGGCAGCGTGAACCTGGCGAACCTGTGGCAGTCCAGGGCGACCGGGGAAGCGCTGGATGTTGGGGCGATCAGGGCGGAATTAGAGGCAGACTGGCGCGACGCGCGCATCGCCGCCGATCTGGACACCAACCTGAGTTCCGTCGCCCACCTGCGCGATGTGTCGGTGACGGGCTTCGTTGATGACATTCCCAGGGAACTGGTCACATTACGCCGCGGCCAGATTGAGGGCAGGCTGGCGAAGATCATCGCCGGGGAAGACTGGCGGGAGCACATTCTCAGGGCTTCGCTGGACGGGCTCGCCGCGAATGTTCGCCGCGAGGCCGACGGCTCATTCGAGATAGCGCGCGTTCTGGGCCTGGACGTGCCGGAAAACCCGCTGGAAGCCGCTGAAGGCGAGGTTGCCCGGCTTAGTGGTGTCCTGGCGCTGAGCGATTCCGCCGTGCGCTATGGGGATGCCTCACTGGAGCGCCCGCTCTCCCTCGAACTGGCCGGTATCGCGGGCGAGGTGAACCTGGCGGCGGCAGGGCGGCTGGTC
>JAGPGE010000066.1 GCA_018056145.1 Armatimonadota bacterium | reverse complement strand
TGTCGGCCAGCCCGAACTCATGCGCAACTATATGGAGGCCTTCGGGGCCCACGGCCTTCTCACCGCGCAGATCCTCATGACTCAGGACGACATGCGCGACCGGCACCGGTATGTCCATCTGAGCAATACCCTCGAGACCCTCCTGCGCCGCGGCGTGGTACCGGTCATCAACGAAAACGATTCGGTGTCCGTGGAGGGAGTGACCTTCGTCGAGAATGACCTGCTCGCAGCGATGATCGCCGCGAAGGCCCGCGCGGACTTGCTGCTCTTCCTGTCCGATGAAGAGGGCCTCTACACTGCTAACCCCCGGACCCATGAGGACGCGAAACTCATCGCCTGCGTGCTCCCGGACGACGATGTGAACCGTTTCGCAGAAGGCGCGGGCGGCCCTGAAAGCCGCGGGGGGATGCTCAAGAAGTGCGAAGCAGCGCGCCTTGCTGCTGACTGCGGGATCCCGGTGGTCATGGCCGACGGGCGCAAGCGCAATGTGGTGCTCTCCGTGCTGGAGGGGGAGCCGGAAGGCACTCTCTTCCTGAGCCGCGAATCTCTGTCTTCCCGCAAGCTCTGGCTGGCAACCGCCGCCCGGCCCAGCGGCTCGGTGCTCATCGACCAGGGAGCCTGCGGCGCGTTGAGCAGGCCCGACGGGAGCAGCCTGCTCCCCGTGGGAATTACCGGGGTGGAGGGCAGCTTCGAGGCGGGCGACCTCGTGCGCGTGAAAGGCCCGGACGGCAGGGAGATCGCCCGAGGCATTGTGAACTACTCGTCAGGCGATGTGGCGCTGATTCAGGGGCGCCATACCCGGGAAATCGTGGATGTCCTGGGACACGTGGGCCACGCGGAAGTGATCCACCGGGACAACATGGTGCTCACGGGAGACGGGCGTCGCAACTGCGCGGTATAGGGCCGTCATTGCATCTGTGCTGGCAAGGCCGATCAGCCACATTCCGCACCAAGGCAGCGACAGGAGGCTGATGGATATGGAGCCGGGTCATTTCGAAGGGTCTCTCCTGGTGGGCATCGCCAATCCCGCAACCATGCCGCGCCTCATGCAGCTTGCCACCCATGTTGCCCTCACTGTGGGCTGCGACATCACCGCGACCCGCATCGTCACCGTGCCCGGGCATGATGCGCCGGACCTGCCCGACGATTCGCCCTCCATCGCGGAAGCCCACGAACTGCTGCGTGGCGCTGTGGAATGCGCGCAGGGGACCGGGGTGGCTGTGGACCCCTTCGTGGAAGTGGCCCAATCCGTGCCAGAGGGCCTCACATCCGCCGTCCAGGTCGAAGGCGCCGGGCTGCTGATGCTGGGCTACTCCGATGACACCCCGGAAGCCTCGGGCGATGAGAAGGCGTTCGACCGGATCATACACCAGGTCGCCCGGTCCGTGGCCTGCGACCTCGTGGTCTGCAAGTTCAGAGCGGACCGGACGGAGCGCGTCGTCGCTCCGATCTCCGGCGACCCAGGGATGCGCGTCAGCGCCCTGATCTGCCGGGCACTTGCTGAGCAGGCCGGCGCCAGCATCCATTTCGTGCACATTGCCCCGCCGGGAGCGCCGCCCAGCGAGGGCGAGCCCCTCTGGGAGCAATGCTCGCTCCAGTACGGGCTTGATGAGATCGGGCAGTTCGAAACGATCCGGTCTCCCCACCCCGATGCGCGGCTTCTCGAGGAAGTAAATGGCTCTGATCTTGCGATTCTAGTGACGCCGGGGCGTTCCGGTCTGGCCCGGGCTATCTTCGGCACTCAGGCCGAGCGCATCGCCAGCCAAGCGACGGCCACGGTTCTCCTTGCACGCGCCGGCTCGGCATAGCGTTCCGGCAGAGCCCTCCGCATCACTTCCTGCAACGCGCCTTCCGGGAGGTACCCCGCCGTGATCCGCATCGCCATCAACTGTCTCGCCCTGTCCATCGCCATTGCTTCCCAGGGGGCCCAGGTGACCTGCGGTCCGGGTGGCGTAACGCTGAGGTTCGCGGGACCGGGCGCCCCCCTGAACGTGGCCTTCGGCTACGAGGCCCATGACGACGCGGGTCTCGCGTTCCGCACTGCCGCTGCATCGCCCGATGGTAAGGGCGGCTATACTTTCGCCCTAGAAGGTCCGGTCAGCGAAAATGCGTCGGTGACGGTCACTCTTGAGTCACGGGGCCAGGGTCTGCGGGTGTTGGGGCATGTGCGGCATAGTGGCCCGGCGCGCAAGTGGAACCCGTGGACCAGCGGGTGGCGCCTGGAGTATTCGCAGCCCATCCATTCCGCTGACACGCGCCCCGTGACCCGCTGGATCAGGCCCACCGGGGAGCATCCGTGGGAGGTTCCCGGCGACACCCTCTACCCCGACACCGAATGCCAGGTGCGCCGGGTGAGCTTCGGCGACCCCGGCGGCGCGGCTACCGGCTGCCTCGTGATGGTGAGCCCACAGTACGACCCCGACTGGATCTACGGCAACAACTCGCAGCGTGCCGCTTTCGTGCGCATGTCCCCGGCGGGCGAAGCCCCCGCGGAGTGCTGGCTGGACCTGTGCTTCTTCAGCGCCGCGCCGGGGGACATCGAAGCCCCAGTCTGGGCCGCCCGCGCTGCCGGGCGACCGGTTGCGGTCTGGCTCGAGACCGGGCACACCGGGAATCTCTTCGCGCCGGGGGAGCGCGTTCCGGTCACATGCGAGGTCGCCAATGTTACGCAGGCTTCCCGCGACTGCACCCTCCGCCTGCAGGTGCACGACTACGCGGGCCGCGAGTTGCTGAACGAGACACAGAGCCTGAGCCTGCAACCGGAGGAGCGCCGCAAGATCACCCACGACCTGCCCGCCGATGTGCGTGGCGTCTGGTTCGTGGATGCGGTTGCGTCCTGGGACGGTGGCTCGGAGCCGGTGCGCACAACCGTGGGTATCCTTCCCGAGCGCACGGCCACGGGTACTGCCGCCGAGTCACCCTTCGGAATGGCGGCGCTCATCGCCGCCCCGGAGCGCTATCCTGACCAGTACCCCGCCGAGACCGTCCTTTCCATGATGCAGCGCATCGGCGTCCGCTGGGTGCGCGGGGGCTGGTTCCCCTTCAAGGATCGGATCAGTGCCGAAGAAGAGCGGCAGGTCAGGCAGGACATTGATCTGCTGGCCCGTCACGGAATCCTGCCCCATGTGCAACTGGGAAGCGGGTTACCGAAACCCGAGGAACTCCATGCCTTCCGCGCACGGCTTGAAGCGTCGCTGAGCAGATTCGCGTGGGTATCCGACTATGTCGAGATCGGCAATGAGCTCAACCACGCCGGGGTGTCGGGGGACCAGTACGTGGAGGGGATGCTCAAGCCGGTACACGAGGTCATGCGCCGCGTTCACCCGGATGGGAAGATCATGTGCATGGGCCTTGGTGGCGTGACCCGCAAGTGGCTGGGTGAGTTCGTCCAGGCAGGCGGGATGGAGCTGATTGACGTGCTCTCCGTGCATCCGGGCTGCCATCCGCGGGCCCCCGAGTACTGGGAAGGCTGGCACGGGTGGGTCTTTCGTCCCCAGATGCTGGACGCAATGAAGGCGGCGCGCGAGGCCGGGGGCAAGGAGGTGTGGATCACCGAATCGTACGCGCCCACGCCGCCCGGACGCTCCCAGGTGGACCTGCGCACCAGCGCCGACTACCTGGTCCGCAACTACATCTGCTCCCTGGGCATCGGCGTGCGGGTGAACGAATGGTACCAGTTCCAGGATGGCGTCTGGTTCGCCCAGCGCCCGAACCCGGACGACATCGAGTACAACTTCGGCATCGTCTACACGGACCTCACGCCAAAGCCCGCGTATGTGGCGTACGGGACAATGACACAGCAGCTTGAAGGCGCGCGTTACGTGGGCCGGCTGGACCTGGGCGCCGACGACCTTTATGCCGCGCGGTTCGAGCGCAAGGGCGAGACTGTTGACGTGCTCTGGAGTTACCGGGAAAAGCACGAGACCGACCTGCCCTGGTGGCCGCCCGAGAACTATAAGGACGCGTCTCGCAAGCCTGCTGAGCCCTGGGTGGAACGCTGGAGGGAGCCTGTGGAAGTGACGCTGCCCGCCCTGCGGACCGTGACAGTGACGGATATCATGGGCAACTCGCGTGACGTTGATCCGACCGACGGCAGAGTGGTATTGGGTCTCACCGGCTCTCCCATCTATGTGCGGGGCGTGGGGGAGATGCCCGTGCTGGATGCCTTCTGGCAGGAGATTCCCTGAGCGGCTGGAAACTTGTACAGAAGAGATATGCTGGTGCAGCAGTCCGAAGGAGGGAGTACGTATGCGTACCCTTGTGGTATTGGCAGCAGTACTCGCAGTGACATCGGCGGCGCTCGCAGGACCGACCCTTGAGGCGATGAAGCTCACGAACAGGGTCCCGGTCATCGACGGGAAGGTGGCGGGCGACCGGGCCTGGGAGGGCGCGGCCGAGGCCACCGGATTCACGCTCCTTGGCAAGCCCGACACCCCGGCCACTCGCGCCACGAGAGCGATGTGCGCCTACAACGACCGCAACATCTACGTCGCATTCGTCTGTGACGAGCCCGACATGGCATCGCTGGTGACCAAAGTCACCGAGACAGATGGACAGGTGTATCTGGACGACTGCGTGGAAGTGTTCATTGCGCCCTTCGCGGATCGCGCGCGGTACTACCACTTCGTGGTCAACGCCGCGGGTGTTCTGCGGGATGAGGTCGGTCAGGACGCCACCTGGAACAGCGGCGCGCGCGTGGCTGCCGCGAAAGGGGACCAGTCCTGGAGCGCCGAGATCGCCATCCCACTGGCGGCGCTGGACCTGGACCACACCGTGGGCACTGTCTGGGCCGCCAACTTCTGCCGCGAACAGCAACCGGTCGGCGAAGTCTGCTCCTGGGCACCCTGCAAGTCCGGTTTCCACGAGCCCGCCAGCTTTGGCGAAATTACCGGGGTTGCGCCGAAGATTGCGCCTTTGGTTGCGGGTACGCTCCGCGGGAAGATCAACACGCTGGCCGCCGAACTTGCGGCAATTCGCGGGCAGGCAAACGGATACGCGGTGGAGCTTTCCCAGGCGCGGGCCCTGTCCGGCGCCTGCGCCCGGTTCGAAGAGAGCCTCACCAATGCCGCCCGGGACCTCGCGCGCCGTCGCGACGAGGCCACGGTGAAGTCTGCCGGGTCCGCGATCGACGAGGCGCAGGCCGCTCTGCCGGAACTGAAGGCCCGCCTGGCCAAGCTGTCTCTCGTGCAGGCCGCCGGGCGCAGAGGGTATGTCGCCTGCACCGAGAGCACCATGACGAAAGTGCGGCCCGACAAGCCCTACTCCGGGACCCCGGCGCAGGCGGTCAGTCTCTCGCTGGCCCGCAATGAGTCCGAAGCCGCCCAACTCGTGGTGGTTCCGCTGGACCGGGCACTGCGCGACGTGCAGGTCGAGGTGTCTGACCTCAAGGGCCCGCGCAAGGCGACGCTACCCGCTTCTGCCATCGACGTCAACTTGGTGGGCTATGTTGAGGTGAAGCACAAGTCAGGCCGTTCCCCGGGTGAGCCGGGACTGTACCCGGATCCGCTGCTTCCTGCGGAACCCGTGGATGTGGAGAAGACCCGGTTGCAGTCGTGGTGGATCACCGTGAACGCGCCCCGAAACCAGCCCGCGGGCACCTACCGGGGTTTTGTGACGATCAAGCCGGGGAACGCCGATCAACTCCGCCTGCCCTTCAGCGTGCGGATCTGGGATTTCACGCTTCCGGTGGCCTCGCGCCTGCGCGGATCATACGGAGTGGGGATGGGTTCGGTCTGGCCCTACTACGACATCGCTCCCGGGCCGGGTATCCCCTCGGGCTGGATCGCCGGGGCCTGGACCGGCGCGGACATCAACGGCGTACCCAACTACTTCGGCACCATCGAGTACACGATCGCCTTCGACTACGATGACAAGCGCGATGGCAAGCGCTCCCTGCGGGTGAATGTGACGAAGGTGCAGAAAGGTGACGTTGAGTGGCCGCGGTTCTGCTACTACACTCCACCGCTGGAACTGGAACCGGACACGGATTACGAGTTCAGCGTCTGGTACAAGACGGGCGAGAAGGACCCGGATGGGCCGTCCGGGTACTTCGGTCCGGCGGGTAGCGTTGCCTGGCCCGCAACCAGCGGTCAGTGGCAACAGGCGACCTACAGCTTCAACTCCGGCGACAAGGAAGGCATTCGCGTCTACCTCAAGGCCGAGCGCGTTGGAACCTACTGGTTCGACCGCGCCCGGCTGGTGCGGAAGGATGACGCGCTGGGCGGAAATCTGCTGCCCAACCCGGACTTCGAGCAGGGCGATGACACCGCCCGCGAGCGGATCTTCGACGCCTACATGCTCAACGCCATCAAGCACCGGGCCAGCCCCACCAGCCTGGTCGGGCCCGATATCAGCATCGACGCCTCGGGCCGCGTGGTTATGGACTGGACGCGGTTCGATGAGAAGATGCGCATGTACATCGACGCCGGCCTCAACGCCTTCAACGTCTTCTGGTGCCAGTTGCCCAGCGGGTGGGGAACCGTGGAAGCGGTGGAAGACGAAGCCCGTATTCAGCGCAGCATGGACCTGCTCCAGCAGACCCAGGCGCACCTGGACGAGATGGGCTGGACGCATCTCGCATATATCTACACCATCGACGAGCCCGGCTGGCAGGCCTTCCCCCAGGTGAAGCGGGCTTTCGAGCTTGCCCACGCCGCCGCGCCAAAGCTCAAGACGCTGCTCACCTACGGCTATGGGGCCAGCAGGCCGATCGAGCCCGGCGCGCCACGCTATGCTGATCTCGCGGGCTACGTGGACATCCACGTGCCCCACTCCGACTGCTACGAACCGATCTACCTGAAGAAGCGCCAGGAGATGGGCGACGAGATCTGGGCCTACGTGTGCATCTCCGCCCAGCGCCCGTACTTGAACAACTGGGCCATCGACTATCCGGGCATGGATCACCGTCTGCTCTTCTGGCAACTGTTCGACCACGACATCACCGGGTTCCTCTACTGGCAGATCACCTACTGGCAGGTGAACCCGTGGAAGGACACGCTCACCTACCCGGGCGGCAATGGCGACGGTTCGCTGATCTACCCCGGCCCCGAGGGCCCGGTGAACTCAGTGCGCTTCGAGCTGAACCGCGATGGCACCGAAGACTATGACATGCTGGTGATGCTGCGCGACGCAATCGCCGCCCTAGACGCAAAGGGCATCCGGGTGAACGAAGACGCGCTTCTGAACTATCCGCAACTGACGAAGTCCTGGACCGAGTACAGTGACAACCCGCGGGTGCTGGAGAACCTGAGGGAGCGCATCGGAGACCGCCTGGAGCACTACACGCGGATGTTGAGCCGATAGGCGGCAGCTGAGAATGAACGAAACGCGCCCCTGCCGGGTTCAAGGCAGGGGCGCGTTGGCTGACGGGAGGGCTACAGCAACTGCGTACCGTGGTGCTGTTGGGTCCGGGCCGTGGCCTCACAGCCCGCGAAGCGGGTGGCACACGACTAGCCAGGGGTAAGGCCCGCGAAGCGGGACGCAGCCCCTGGACAGCTGCCCGAGGTAAGGCCACGAGCCCCTGAAAGGGGCGACACAACCGCGCGGCCTGTGTCGCCGCCTGTCGGGGCCCTTGCACGCCAAGGCGGTCCGAATCCACGGGTTCCGTTCCGCTTCGCTCCACTCTACCCGCGGCTAACATTGTGTCGCCCGCTTCGCGGGCGGTAAGGGATAAGCCCACTCACAGACCTCGAACGCGCCCTCTCAGTACTTCCCCCGCTCGTAACCCGCAAGCCCGATCTTTTCAACTGGAATCGCCTCGAAGCCCAGGGCGAAGGCGGGCGAGCCAGGTTGCAGGCGGTAGTCGTCCTTCGCCGGGTCCACGAAGAGCGGATCTGCAACCACCGAATGGGTGTCGTAGCCCTTCTCGCGCCAGGCATCCAGGCCCATTCCCAGGAAGCTCACCACCGGCTCGGCAGCGGCGCTCCAGTAGAGATTGTGGTCGCATTCCGCCAGCACATTGTCGTTCCAGCCGCCCGCGCGGATCATGTTGCCGCCCGGCTTGAGCCGGTAGACGATGTTCCGCCGGAACACGTTCTCCACCATCTGTGTGCCGATGTTGTTGAACTCGCATTGCTGCTCGGTGGAGTCCACGAGGATGTTGTTCTCAATGATGTTCTTCTGCCCACCGTGGATGTGAACCCCGCCCCGGTAGTTGCGCACGCAGATATTGCCCACGATGTGTGCGCTGCTGGAGTGGTCGTCCATGTAGATGCCCCAGCTGTAGTAGGGGGTTAGGAAGGTCCCGTCGGGCATGGCCTTGAGACCCACGGCATCAGTGACCAGGTTGTAGCGGTAGATATTGCCCGGCGCCTCGCGGTTGCGCACGCAGCTTTCGATGCCGCCGGTGTCATTGGTCTCCATGTTGGTGCGGTGGATTTCGTTGAACTCCACGACATTGTTGCCCTGGTTCATCTTGATGCCGATGGCGTAGCGCGGGCAGTCGGTGATGAGGTTGTGGGCGATGAGATTGCCCGGCTCACTGGTGAGTGCGGGGTCGCGCCGGCCGATGTACACCCCCGCCACGTGCTTGTAGATCAGCCCGATGTGCCGCATGGTGCAGCCCGCGACGGTGTTGGAGTGGGGGAAAGGCATATCGCCCTCGCCGCCCACCATGAACACACCATTTTGCCCGACGTACTCCACCAGGTTCCCCAGGAAGCGGTTCCCCCGAGCGTCCCCCTTGAGGTTCAGGGCGCTGCCGCCAACGCGGGTGAAAGCGCAGTTCTCGATGAGGCAGCCGGTGGCGTCCTCAATCCAGATCGCGGCGTCTGGCGGGTAGTACGGGCTCTCGATGGTCGGGCTGTAGGCCGTGTCCATGAAGGTCAGGCCAATCAGCTCGATGTTCCCCGCGCTGTCGCCCTCGCCCGCCGCGCCCTTGATGTGGATGATACGGTCGGACACCGGCGCGACGATCTCCTTCTCCCGGAAGTCCGCGCTCTGCGGCCAGTAGCGGAGCGTGCCCGTCTCCCGGTCGAGGTACCACTCGCCGGGGCTGTCCAGTTCCTCGGGGATGTTCTCGAGGAAGTAGTGGTTGCCGGGCCGGATTTCCTGCGCCGCGTCGCGCTCGCCGAAAGACACCACGCCCTCCTCCAGGTTGATCTCGGCGATTGCCTCGATGGAACTCACCCATCCCCACGCGGGGAAGACGTGCATCTCGATCTCGTCCGGTCGCGACCACTCCTTGAGTTCGCCCGGGTCGAAGCCGAAGTCTCGGCGGCTCGCCGGCAGATTCACGCTGAGTTCCCGGCCCTGGCTCTTCACGAAGGTCTCACCATGCACCACGATCATGTGGAAACCCTCAGCGGGGGGTACCGGCGGAGTGCCGGCCGGGGTCCAGTCCGGGTCATCGCAAAGCACGAAAGCATCGTAGTTCAGCCCGCCGCCTTCGACGTTGGTCCAGCGGATTCGCCGCTTGCCCGCTTCGAGATGCAACGTGGCGTTCCTCGCGGACCACTTCCAGGACTGCCAGCCGCCAGTGTCCTGGAGATTCCGCAGGAGAACCGGTTCGCCGTCATCCACGGTGAAGCTCACGCGCCCGCCCATGTCATCGCGCCCGAAGGGCTGGTTGTGGGCGCCGTAGTAGTGGAAGACGTTGTAGTCACCGGTGGCGGGGATGTCGACTTCCCACTCCATGAAGTCCCCGCGATTGTGGATGTTGGCAACCGCGGAGCCGAACTGACCCTTCGCGCGCCTGCTTGGCTTTGCGAACAGGAAGCCGCCCGTGTACGGGTTCTCCGGGTCCGCATTCGGGTAGCGCGCGCGGGTGGCCCAGTCGTCTCCGACGCGCAGCAGCCGGAAGTACCAGT
Organism: Armatimonadota bacterium; assembly: GCA_018056145.1. Classification (GTDB taxonomy): domain Bacteria; phylum Armatimonadota; class Zipacnadia; order Zipacnadales; family JABUFB01; genus JABUFB01. The sequence goes on along the minus strand of JAGPGE010000066.1, from coordinate 3,683 downwards.
CGCCGTCGGCAACTCCCGGCACCGTGGTCGAGTAGATGCGCCCGTCTTCGGTGAACCACTCGCCAGTGATGGGTCTGCCCGAACTCAGGACCACTTTCTCGCCTTCGGCGGCCTGCCAGCGCACGGGATTGCCGGGCGAGCCGGAATCCTCAGGCCCCATGGTGATGGGCTCGGGCAGGAAGTAGGTGCCCGCGCGGAGCGTGACGGTCACGGGCTTGCCCGGATTGGCGCGCAGAGCATCGCGCACCGTCTCCTGCGCCCGGTGCGGGGTGGCGAAGGGACCGTCTGTGCGCGCGGCATTGGGCGCGGCGAGGGTCCCAGACCAGGCGTCGTTCCCGTCGGGAGCGACGAAGAACCCCGCCGCAAGCGATGGCAACGCGCAGATGAGCAGCGCGACAAGAGCGACGGCAAAGACCATGGTGTGCATGTCTGGGCCTCCCTGCGGGTCGGTCCTGTTACGGCGGCTACTGTCTGCCGAACACCACCGTTATCTCCGGCGACTTCTCGCCCGTGAACAGCTTGCCTTCAGTGTAGAGCCAGTTAGGGACGCTGCTGCAAACCTGCCAGTCCGCACTGCTCTCCACCCACGTGCCGTCGGCGAGTTGGGCCGCGAGGGCAAGCCCCGTGAATTTGTAGCAGTCCCCACCGGCGTTGGTGAGTTGCAGCGTGTTTCGCATCTTCACGAGCCCAAGTTGCTCGGGGGAAAGGTCGATCACGGTCTCCTGCCAGGCGGAAAGCGTACCCTTGTTCGCAGGAACGAGACCAATTCTCTCACCGTTGAGCAGGATGTACTTGTCTCGGTACTGCTCCTCGCCGTTGGCGTCGAATACGCGGATACGGAGCTTTGCCGCCTTGATCGACTTGAGCTGCTCCGCCGTCACCGGGGCCTGTGCCTGTCGCCGTTCGAGGCGGGTCTCCGGCACTGCCTGGACGCTCACCCGGCGGAAGTCCTGGGAAATGGCGAAGGGCAGGCTCTCATCCGGAACCGGGGTTGCGGCGACCGGCACATCGGCGACCACGTAGCCTGAGACCGTGACATCCGGGCTGCTGAAAGGCTGGCTCCCGCCGCCCGGCATGTACGCCGTGATCCTGACCGTGCGTCCCGCATGGGGCGTCAGGTCGAGGCAATGCAGGATCCAGCCGTCACCGTCTCTGCGCCGGGTCTTGACCGCTTCGCCGTCCACCTTGACCGCGCTGAAGTCCACGCCGCGCGAGGTCCCTCCGATGATGAGGTACAAGTCGCACCGGGGCATTTCGCCGGCGGGAAGCGTGCAGTCGATCTCCACGGTTGACGCTCCACCGTCGTTCATGCTCGCCCTGCCGGATGCCTGAATCGGCGCGCCGGGCCGTGCTGGGACGCCGGCTGACGGACTGCCGGGAGTTAGTTCGAAGACCATCACGCTGCACGCCGGTAGGGTGAGGGTAACCGGCTCGCCAGAGGTGAACGCAGCGGGCAGGGACTCCACCCACGGGTAGACCGCGCGCGCCTTGAAGCGCTTGCCGGTGGCGCCCCGGTACTTCACCGTCTTGTCAAAGGGCACGGTGATCTGCTGCTCGAAAGGCGCGGGATTGCGCAGACACAAGATCCCGGTATCGTCGAGCCAGTGCGCATAGCCATAGGGCTCCCCAAGGCGCGGGTCGCCGCCCACCATGATGACCTTCTCCAGCACCCGGTGGTTGTCGGTGGCCCAGCGTGTGGCCTGCCCCAGCACTCGCCACCAGTCCTCGTCCAGCAGATCCGGGGTCACGTAGAGCTCCTTCAGTTGCACCCCGCGGCCGTAGTACATGACGCAGTAGTCAGACCACTCCCGCAGCGTCTCTTCATTCCCGCCCAGCTTGCAGAGCCGCCCGTGGATGATCCCATGGGTCATCATCGCCGAGACCGGGACGAGATGCCCATCCTTCTTATAGACAGTGTGGAAGTGGGCGTCGCGGTAGCTCATGGCCCATTCGCGCGGGGAAAGCTGGGGGTAGTCCTTGTTGTAGCCGAAGTCATTGGCGCACATCCAGATGCTGTCGGCATGTTGGAGCCACCACGGTGAGAGCCAGACGTTGGAGGTCACGTTCAGGAAGATTTCCGGCTGCAGTTTGCGCTCGTACGCCAGCAGGTCCAGTTCGGCATCCAGGTTCGCCTCATGCCCGTGGCGGTCGTCGGGAAGGTGACCGTGACCCTCGGCGCTGCAGCGCAGGGAGTTGAAGTCATGCTTGTAGTAGGAGAGATTGCCCTGGGCGATGATTCGCTTCGTAGCCTCGCGGATGGCCGCGTTGTACTTCGGCCCGACCAGGCAGTAGAAGCCCCCGCGGTTGGACTTCTCGTAGCCCTGCTCCGCGCCCCATTCCGTGTTGAGATTGGTGCCGTTCAGGGGCATCCAGATGCCCATGCGCGTGCCCCGTGCCTCAAGGGCGTCCCGCAGTGGCGCGAAACCGTCCGGGTAGAGGTTCTCCCGGGGCACCCAGATCGACTCCCCGTTCTGCCAGCCGTCATCAGGCACGAAAGCGTGCATGGTCAGGCCGTAGGGCTCCAGGAGGTTCTTGCGGAAGCCCTCGTAGGTGGACACGAGATTGTCCACGGTCAGTTCGTTCCCGCGCCAGTCGTACCAGCTGTTGTACTGCATGAAGTCTCGGGTCGGGATGCGGATGGTGTCCACGTAGTCGCTGAATGCAAGCTCAATCGGGTCATCGGGGCTGCCGGCGCCAATGACCGCGGTCTTGCTCTGCATGCGCCACAGGCCGAGGTCCGCGTCCCGCTCGCGCGCCAGTCCGGGATAGTGGACAAGAGTGATCTGCCCCTCGCGCGCCAGATTGTCCGCGCCCGGGTACTCCAGGCCCGCGAACCAGTCATCGCCCATGAACACCGGCTCGCCGCGGCCGCCGGGCTTCCGACCAGTGAGCAGTTTGGTTCTGAAGCGCTCGACTGAAAGGGAGTCCACCGCTCCCTGGGCTCTCATCGCGAGAACCAGTGTCTTGCGCAGGTAGGGTTCGTTCGTTAGGGTGTAGATCACCGTGACCGACTGCGGCTGGTCATCCGGAAGAGACCCGCGCGGCGTGTAATGGATCCGCACTTCCGCGCGCAGGCCGGTGAGGTCAACCAGCGGCCTGCCCTGGGCCACGTAATCCGCAATGCCCAGCTGCGTGCCGTCCATCATGGTGATCGCGAACTCGTCGCTGTCGGAGATGAGCGGATCGGAGCCATCGGCGCGCGCAATGCTCACCGTGCGCCAGACGCCGTCAATCAGTGCAAGCTCGCGCACCACCTGGTCATTCGCCAGACGCAGGCGGTCGGGCTGCAGATCCACGGTGACGCCGGCCAGAGCAGACAGGGGGATCATCGCAGCGAGGCAGAGCGTACAGGCGATGCGCATGGGACTCACCTCGAAACTGGAACGCTTGGCTTCGGGGGTGATTTCGCCGCGGATGAGTGCGGGGCCTTCAGGAGGGCGGCGCCTTCGCCAGCACCCGCGCAACCGCATCGAAGACCTCGTCCACCTGGATGGCCTTCATGCAGGCGAAGTCCTTGCAGGTGGGGTGGGCGTAGCACGGCTGGCAGGGGAAAGCATGCTGGATCACCGCGTGCCCCGGACCATAGGGCCCGGTGCTCAGGGGATTGGCCGGGCCGAACAGGGAGACCACATGCTTGCCCAGGGCGTACGCGATGTGCTGCGGGCCGGTATCGCCGGTGACCA
>JAGPGE010000065.1 GCA_018056145.1 Armatimonadota bacterium | reverse complement strand
GTCGTGGGACGGCGCCCGCAGCTGGATCGTCACATCAGACTTGCCCATGGCGCCCGACGGGGCCCACCTGATCCCTTTTGGCGACATAACCGTTGCGAATGACGGGAGCATGCGGGTGCTGTGCTACACCGCTTGGAAGACCTGGGCCACGTACATGCTCACCAGCCGCGATGAGGGCCGGTCGTGGTCCGAGCCTGTGAAGATCGGCGAGGGGATCAACGAAGGCGCGCCGCTGCATCTCGGCGAGGGCAAGTGGATCGCGGTGATCCGCACCGTCTCTCCCGCCGACTGCCGCCTTTACACATCTGACGACGACGGGGCGACGTGGACGGATCGCGGACCCGTGACGGAAGCATCACAGCACCCCGCACACCTGCTGAAGCTCAAGGACGGCCGGGTGCTGATGACCTACGGGAACCGTCGCCAGGAGCGTCCCGGTGTAGAAGCAAAGTTCAGCTCCGACGGCGGCTTGACCTGGACCGACCCCCTGCGCATCCAGGAGTTGCCCATGGTCGACCTGGGTTACCCCGCGAGCCTTGAACTGGCCGACCGGCGAGTGCTCACCGCCTACTACGCCCACAGTGGGCCCGGCTATGACGGATACCACATGGGCGCTGTTGTCTGGAAGCTGCCCGAAGCCCAGTGACCGGCACCCGCAACTGTACACCCATCCGGAGGCGCTCCGCCATGTTCGCGAAAGCACTCGTGCTCGCCGTTCCGCTGCTCATCACCGCCGCGACGGCAGCGCCGACGCGGCTCCATGTCTCTCCCGCTGGCGACGACAGCAATCCCGGAACGGGCGACCGTCCCCTTGCCACGCCCAACCGCGCGATGGAGATGATGCGGGGCCTGCGCGCCGCAGACACACTCCAGGCAGGCGCGGAGATCATCGTCGCGCCGGGCGACTACTGCCTGCCGGAACCGCTGGTCTTCACCCCCGCTGACTCAGGCACCGAAACGGCTCCCCTCGTGATCCGGGCCGCTGAGGGCGGGCGCCCGGCTCTCCTGGGAAGCCGAAGGGTGACGGGCTGGGAGCCGTTCCGCGACGGCATCTTTCGCGCGGACCTCAAGGCTACAGCCCTTGCGGGGAAAGGCTTCTGGCAGCTGTACTTCAGAGGCAAGCGGCAGGTGCTTGCGCGCTTTCCCAATGAGGATCCGGCCCACCCGCGGAGCGGCGGGTTCCTTTACATGGGGGATGTGGTGGAGAAGGACAGCAGGACGCTCTTGCGCTACAAGCCCGAGAAGCTCGACCCCTCGCGCTGGGCCAATCCCAAAACTGCGCGGGTGCATATCTGGTCCTGGCTCAACTGGAACCGAAACATCCTGCCCATCGCAAGCATCGACACAGAGAACAGCGTCATCACCCTCGGCGGCCCCGCCAGCTACAAGCTCATCGAGGGCAACCGGTTCTTCGTGGAAAACCTGCTGGAGGAGCTGGACACCCCCGGCGAGTGGTACCTCGACCGCGCTGAGAACATGCTGTACTTCATGCCTCCGGAGGGTGAGGCCCCCGACGATGATGTGACCGTCCCGGTCCTGGACACTCTCATGCAGTTCAGGGGCGATGCCGCCAAAGATGCCTCGGTGAGCCACATCACCGTTCGCGGGTTCACTCTCGCGGAAAGCCAGGCGGGACTGGTGAGCATGACCGCCGCCGACCATTGCACCGTGGCAGCGTGCGACATCAAGCACAGTGGCGGGGCCGCCATCTCCCTGGGCAGCCACTGCCACCACAACCGGATCATCGGCTGCGACGTGCATCACGTCGGCGGATCAGCTATCGTCATCAACGGGAGAGTGGACTGGGAGCACCGATACGAGGGCCAGCCGAACAACAATCTCATCTCCAACAACCACGTCCACCACGTAGGCGAATACGGGGACGCCTGGGGCGCCATCTGCATCTGGCCCGGTTGCGGCGGGAACAGCACCTACGACAACGTGATCTCACACAATCTCGTGCACGATACCCCGCGGCAGGGAATCACCTTCAACGGCATGCGCAATACCGTCGAGTACAACCACGTCCACCACACAAACCAGGAGCAGTCCGACACCGGGGCCATCGGCATGGGCAGCCGAGACATCTACGAGCGCGGCAGCGTGGTGCGGTTCAACTACGTCCACGATACCGGCGGCTACAACATGCTCAAGCCCGGAGTCTGGGAGTATCCGCATTACTGCTGGGGAGTGTACCTGGACGACTACACCAGCGGGGTCTACGTCTACGGGAACATCATCGTGCGCACCTATCTTGGCGGCGTGATGATCCACGGCGGACAGGACAACGTGGTGGAGAACAACATCATCGTGGACGGCCTGTCTCAGCAGGTGCAGTTCATGCCCATCGACAGCCTGACCTCGGGGCGCACCCCTGCTCACCCGGACAAGTCCATGTGGCTCATGACCGGCAACCGCATGCGCCGCAATGTCTTCTACTACTCCGGTGAGAAGTCCGCGTGGCTGCGGGGCTCGAAATGGGAACAGATGCTGGCCGAATCCGACCACAATCTCATCTGGACCCACGACAAGCCGATTACCATGAACATCCCGGGCGTGGAGGACGGCGATTACTGGTCTGCCTGGAAGGCCATGGGGTACGACCGCAACTCGATCGTCGCCGACCCACTCTTCGTGGACCCGGCGAAAGACGACTATCGCCTGCGCCCCGACTCGCCTGCGTTCGACCTCGGCTTCGTGCCGATTCCGGTGCATATGATCGGCCCGTATGCCTCGCCTGACCGCGTCACCTGGCCAATCGTAGAGGCCGAAACACGCGAGGAGCACCTGCGCACCCCGGAGGGCGAGCCTGTTGCGAAGCCACCGAGACCCACCCAGATCCTGGAGGCGCGCAAACTCGCGGCCAGGCCGACAATCGACGGGAAGCTCGACGAGTGGTCCTGGGACGGCCCGGGAGTCATCCGCATCCGGGAGCTGTCCATGGAAGACGGGAACGGTTCGCAACCAAGCCGCGCGGTGGTGGCCACAGACGGCGACGCATTGTACGTCGCGCTGGAGAACCAGGTGAGCAACGCGGCGGCCCTGAAGAGAACCGCAGGGGACTGGGGAGCAGACGACGGCGCCGAGGTCTGCATCCAGGTGATTCGGGACGGGAAGGCCGGGCCGGTCTACGTGGTCCAGGGCTACCCGTCAGGGAAGTGCCAGAGCGTCACCAACGCCGGGGCCTCCGACGCCGACGCGAAAACCCTCGGACAAGCTGTAGAGTACGCGGCATCAATCGGCGACAGTGCATGGTCTGGCGAGTGGCGAATCCCGCTGGCCGCGCTGGGAATCGAACCGGCGGGGAAGCCATCGATCCGCTTCAACATCGGGGTGCTGAAGGGAGCTCAGCGCGAGTGGATCGCCTGGGTCAGCGCCGGCGGCGCGCCGTGGCACATGGATCGCGCGGGAGTGCTGCAGTTGCCGTGAGTCACTCGTTCGGTGCGCTGAGCTTCCACACGAAGGTCTCCCACGGTTCGGCGGTGACGGTGACCTGGCCGCCTTCGAGCGTCGCCTCTGCGGTGCGCGTGTGCCCCCAGGGCTCCAGCTTCGCCTTGTCCGGCAACAGGCCCTCGCCGCCGCGGCTGATCCTCCGCGCGATGGGCTGCCCGTTTGCAAGCACGAGGTAATCCCCGGCGGGGCGCTTCCACAGCGCCATGTAGACCGCCTCGTCCGCCGCGTACTGGAACCGCTGGGGCTTGTGCGCCGGCTTCACGAGGTCTGTGAACGCCCGCACCTCGAGCATCGCGTTCTTGAACTCCGAGTCGATCCAACCGTAGCCGCCCTGCACCGATCTGTAGTAGCTCCACCAGAAGAGCCCGCGCACTCCCTGGGCCAGGCTCGAATAGGACCAGTAGAGGAGCTCGGTGGCGTTCGGGTAGCGAAGGTTCGCGGGGTCCTGGGCGCGGCTGGCTCCCGCTGCCCCGAAGACCTTCCAGTTCATGCACTGCAGCACGGGCATGATCGGCTTCGACTCCAGACCCACCCCGCGCCCGATGAAAGTCGTCACATTGTGCAGCGGGGCATTCGGGAAAGGCTGGTCAGCCACCGGGTAGTGGTCAAGCTGCAGGATATCGCAGGCCTCGGTGTAGTCCCACCAGTCCTTTGTCCAGGCTTCCACGATACACACCGGAACCAGCGGCGCCTCGTACTTGAGCAGCCAGTAGAAGGGCATGAGATCGCCCGTTGTGTGCTTTCCACTGGGCTCATCATACATGAGCCAGAAGCCCAGGGCAGGGTGGTCCTTCAGCGCCATGGCGATCTTGTGCATCTCCAGCAGCCCGTGTTCCGACGCCCACTTGCGGCCATTGAGATACGCCATGACCTTCAGCCCGTGCTTCTCCGCGAGGTCCATGTACGCCAGGTACTTCTCGATGGACTCCGCGTCCGACGCGCCACCCATCCCGTAGGTGTGCACGTAATCGACGCCCATCGCCTTGACCTGCTCCATCGCGCCTTCGCTATCCACCGAGTACATGCCGATGGGAAAGTCGTCCGAGTTGAGATCGAGCGGCGCAGCGATCGCGGCTGCCGTGCCGAGGGCGAGAACGAGAGCGAGGGCTGTGGTGCGCATCGGGAGTTACCTCCGGGCATTTCGATGGCAGTTCCCGTCGCGCGGAGGGTAGTCCTCCCTTCCCCCGCGCAAAGGGTTCCAGCGTCTGCGCGGTGAATGGCTAACGCGGTCCGCACAACTCGCCGCCTCACCGGGAGCCAAACCATGCCACTTCTCTTGCTCGTATGCCTGTGCATCCTCACCCTCTGCCACGCCGGAGCGCAGGTCCCAGGCGTCCGTTCGCTGGCTGACTTCACCAACGACGACGGATCGCGCCCTGACGGCGCGGATGACGGGTCCGACGACAGTTCAGCATTACGAAAAGCTCTTGCCGAAGGCCCCGGCATGGTGATGATCGACGCGGGCACGTACCGCTTCAGCGAGGTCACTGTTCCAGCGGGAGTCACCCTCGCGGGCACCGGGCCGGGCACCGTCATCCGCCCCGCCGCGAAGGGCATCGTGTTCCGCCAGGAGGGTGTGCGCGACTGGACGATCCGCGACCTGACGATTGACGGAGGCGAGACCGGTGACTGGCGGGAGCGACCAGAGCAGGGGCAGGTGGGCATCCGCATCCTGCGCTGCTCGCACTTTCTGCTCGCCGACGTGACCGCGATGAACTTCGCGGGCACCGGCGTGGACATCGAGCGCACCGGCGCCACAACGCCCATCACCCACGGCGGCAACATCCGCGGGCTCACGGTGAGAGGCAACCGAGTGGGCGTGCGTTTCGGCGTCCGGGCCGAGTACATCAATGCCACCGGGCTGTGTTGCGAGAACAACGTGACCGGCTGCATCGTGAATGCCGGGAACGCGAAGATCACCGACTCCAACATCATCAGCAACCTGGACGGGCTGGTGCTGGAAGATGGCGACAACGGCTCCCACGGCATCATCAGTAACTGCCTGCTGAACCACAATGACCGCTACGCGCTCCTCGCCCGGGAGGTGAAGAGCGGGATGGTGGTCAGCGGCTGCTGCTTCTTCTACGGCTCGATCCTGCTTGAGAATGCCACCGGGGTGACCATCTCGGACGGCCTGATCGGCTGTTCGGTGTTGGTGCGCGGCGAGGGAATCAACCGCATCGCCGGGAACCGCATCTTCCCCGCCACCGCCCCGGAGATCAGCATCAGCCCGGCAACGCTCGTGCGCGATAACTACGGCCCGGACGGCCCGTGGGAGCCAGACCGGCGCTAAGTCTGCGGGGCGCCAGTCCCACGGCATCGCCGCCACAACATGTCCGGTGACACCATCAACGACCACCGTGTAGTGCCCACCCTCGTGCTCGCGTTCCTCGTCCCAGGCGATCATTAGCCTGGCTCCGAAACCAGACGGAATGCCATGCGGAGACTACCACGGACACGCAGGATCGACCCCTGCGGCCTCGATCAGTTCTGCCAACCCGTTGCGCCACCGGTACACGTCGCCCGGCTCCATCGAGTATTTCATCCCGCTGGCAACGAGGCCATCCGGGACCGCCAGTGCTTCCTCGGCCTGCGCCAGCCAGTCCGCGCGGGCAGCGCTGAGTTCTGCCGATGCCTTCACCTTCGCGACAGTCGCTTCGAGCACCCGGAAGTACGCGTAGTCCTCCAGACCGTCCCGGAAGTTCTCCAGGCGCACGGTGGGCAGCGGCGTCCCGTCTGGGCCGATGCATGTCCACGAACCATCCCCATGGTAGGTGGTCCAGCTGCGCGGGTCCCAGTCCGTGAAGGGTCCGTTGTCGATGGGCTTGCGCGAGTTCCAGATGCTGATCTGGTAGTAGAGGAACCCGTCGGGCCGGAACTTCGCAGTCATCGCGCCCATGAGGATGCGGCCGTCAATGGCCGGGTACTCGATGAACATGTTCGGGAAGGGATGATGCGGCCCACAGCAGATATACCACCAGACCTGCTTGCCCTGGGCGCGCACTTCGTCCGCCGCTTCCTTGTTGTAACGCGGCGTCAGCGGGCACCAGGCGTCCATCGACTTGATCACTGTCTCCATCCCGTAGCTGTGGTCATATGTGGTGGTCATAACCATGACGTCGGGGAACTCCGCCTTGATCGCGGCGGCGGCCTTCTCGACCCACGGGAACTCCTCTGTCGGGTGCTCGTCGCAGCCGTAGATGTAGGCTTTGTCCAGGATGCCCAGGGCCTTCGCTTTCTCGTAGCGGGGCCGCAGCTTGTCGATGGTCGCCGCGCGCCAGGCCTGCACTCCGTCCTCGCTGGCAGGGTACTTCGAGTAGTAGCCGAGGTTGAACGTGCCCAGCTTCCCGGCGTCGTTCAGACGCTTGAGTTCATCGAACTGGGGCTCCCAGTCACCGTAGGCGTACAGGCTGTCCATGGTGATGTAGTATTCGGCCAGGAAATCCGCCCACTCGGACTTGTGTTTGCGCCAGGCGCGGATCGGATAGTCGGGCTCGGACCGCCACGTCTCCTGCTCGGCGTTGTTCTGCCCACCCTGAAGGTGATCGTGGGGCCAGAATGTGATGGCCATAGGCAGCGGCGACGCGTCGGGCATCGCGAAGCCATACACCCGCACCGAGAGATCATACGCGAGCAGCGCCTTCCCGTCGGACACAACCTCCAGCTTGCCCCGGTACAGCCCCGCCGGCTGGTCCTTCGGCACATCGATGTTCACCCAGAAGGACTGTGCATCGCCCATCGCAATGTCCGCCCGGTCCATGAAGGTGAGGATTGGGTCGGGCCACCAGCCCACATGCGACGATCCGTACGGAGGTGTCCGCTTCGTCTCCACGTACCCAACCGGCGGCGCGGTGATGCAACTTCCCGGGAGGGGTGTCCCGTCGCCGGACTTCATGCCCACGACACGCACCTGTACCTGCTTCAGGTCGCGCTCGAAGGGGTACACAACCACCTGGAAGCTCTCGCGCTCATTTCTGGCGGCCGACACGCGCGCCGGACGCACGTCCAGCGAGGGGACCCCAGCGCGGGGCAGGACCTTCTCCATGGATGTCGCGAAACCCGCGGCAATGCCGTCCGCTGACCCGGGCGAAGCCTCAACGCGCGCCCTCACCCGATCGAACTCCATGCGCAGGTCGAGCACAGCGGCTATCCGGTCCAGTTCCGCCTGTACGGACCGCACCCGCTTTAGCAGGTCGAGCACCGATTCGTCCTCGGCCTGCAGGCCGGCGCGCACCTGGGCCAACCGATCCTGCATGCGGCTGATCTCTGATTCCACCCAGGCCCTGATGTGCGTGGGCATGCCCGGGATCCCACGAAGGCTCTGCGCGGACCGTTCGAAAGCCGCGGTCATCTCATTGATGGCGTCGGTATGCAGGGCCGCGATATCACGCAGGAAGGCGCCCGGCACGGGCGGGATCGCCTCGCCCGGCTCGAGCAGCAGGAAGCGGTCCAGGTGCACAACCAGGTCCTCGGGGGGATCTTCAGTGAAAAAGTGCATGACATGGACGTCCGCAGCATCGAGCCCCCGGTCCCCGAAGCCCTTCCTAAGGTCCACGATGGCCCGCGTGTACGTGTGCGGTGGCATGACTTCGCGGTGGATAAGGCCGTTGCGGGTCGCCTTCTTCGAGTCGGAGATGAACAGCATCATCTTTTGCGTGGCGTCGGTAAGGTTCACCATCTCCATCACCAGCCGGTCGTACTTCGACCAGTCGGTGATGGGCGGCGTGCCCTCGAAAGCCGGCCATTTCTGTGCGCCGCCATGTTCGGCAGGCCGCCATGCCGGGGTGGTGAAGCGCATGGAGTATCGGCCCGACGCGGCGAAACTCTCGGACCGCGTCAAGGTCTTGTCTGACCCAAGAATCGTGGCGTGCTCATTGTGCCAGACGCCGATCTCGTCGTCGGTCTCGAAGTCGAACAGCACGGTCACCGCGCCTGCCTGCAGGCAGACGAGGCCAAGAATGCAGCTTAGCAGGATCAACTGTCCCATGGTCTTCCCACTCCCTGTCGTCGCGCACGTCCGTCGTCCGTTCCTGTGCGACCCGCACGCGATGCGATGGCATGTCCAAACGTTGCAGTTCGCCACCCAGATCCTGCCAACCTGCCCTTGCCGGGCAAGGACACCAGTGCGCGCAGGGAGAAGAGACGTACCGTTACCAACAAGGACAGCCAGACGGAGGGAGCGTCCCCTTGCGCATCGATCTGTCATTGCTCATCCTCGCCACGCTTGCCGCCGCAAGCGGACCTGCTATCGCGCTTGACCTCGTTCGCGACGGCCAGCCTGCCAGCGCAATTATCATCCCCGACGAGCCGCTTCCTGTGGAAACCGCAGCCGCCGGCGAGCTTCAGTATCACATCCAGCGCGCCAGCGACGCGCAGTTGCCGATACTCAAGGAGTCCGAGACGGGGAACCGCACCGCGTCGGTGTACATCGGCGCGTGCAAGGCGACGCAGGCTCTCGGCGTGGACAAGGCCGCGCTTCCCGCCAACGGGTTCGTGATGCGCCTGCATGAGGGCGATCTGTTCCTGTTCGGCGATGACACCGACGGCGAGCCTTTCTGGGTCCAGCACAACAACCGCAACCGCGTGGGCACACTGTTCGCAGTCTACGAACTGCTGGAGACTCGCCTGGGTGTTCGGTGGCTCTGGCCGGGAGATCTGGGCACGGTAGTTCCGCGCCGGGCGACAATCACCATCGATGCCTGCGATGAGACCGGGCAGCCCGCGTTCATCCACACCCGCTGGCGCGATGGCGGGAATACGGTCGCCGGTCCCAAGGGCTGGGCGCACCCCGCGAACCGCTCGCGCTTCATTCAGGAGCAGGGCAAATGGCTGCGCCGCCACCGCTTCGCCATGGGCATCAACATGGACATGGCCCACTCCTTCACCAACTGGTGGGCGCGTTTCGGTCAGGACCACCCTGAGTACTTCAACCTGTTGCCCGACGGCACCCGGCGCTCGGACCCCAATTACCACGGCGGCGCGCCCGAGTTGATATCAATGTGCGTGGGCGAACCCGGAGTGGCCCGACAGAAGGTTGCTGATTGGGCCAGTAACCGCACTCGGCAGAACCCATTCATCGACGCGAGCGAGAACGACACGCCCGGCAAGTGCACCTGCGATCTGTGCATGGCCATGGACGAGCCCGATCCCGAGTGCCCGGCGCCCTTTGACCGGCGCGCCGCAGTTGCGATGGAGCGTTTCGCCGCGAAGGATGGCGGCTGGGCGGAGGCGCTGGGCTCACTCTCCGACCGCTACGCCCGGTTTTACCTGGCGGTGCAGAAGGAAGCCGAGAAGATCGACCCTGAGGCCGTGGTGATGGGATACTCCTACGCGAACTACGTGAAGCCGCCGGTGAACACGCAACTCAACGAGCGCATCATCATCGGCATCGTCCCCGCGCTCATGTATCCGTGGACCGAGGAGAAGAGAGCCGGGTTCCACGAGCAATGGGAGGGCTGGCGGGCCGCAGGCTGCCGCGTGTTCCTGCGGCCCAATTACACTCTGGACGGGCATGGTCTGCCGGTGTTTTTTGCGAACAAGCTGGGCGAAGACTTCACCTTCGCGGCGGCGCGGGGCCTGGTGGGTACGGATTTCGACTCACTCACGGGGCAATACGCGATCCAGGGCCCGAACCTGTACATGCTGGCGCGGCTGACCGACGACCCGACTCTCACTCCGCAGCAGGTCATGGGCGAATACTGTTCGGCCTTCGGGAGCGCCGAGGCGGCGGTCCGCGAGTACTTCGTGCACTGGGAGCGAGTCTCTGACGCAGCGACTGATGAGGATGTGAGCCACTGGTCCTACTTCTACCGGGAGGCCGATCGGCTCTTCACGCCCGACGTCATGGCCGAAGGCAGGCGGCTGCTCAATGCGGCGACACTGGCAGCGCGGGGCGATGCGGACGCTGAGGCGCGCGTGGCGTTTCTGGACAAGGGCCTGAGGAACGCGGAGATGATCCTGGCCACCCAGCGGGCATACCGGGCGTATAAGGAAACCGGGCAGCTGACCGGGTACGCAGACGCGCTTAGCGCTCTGGACGAGTTCCGCGCAAGCATCGAGGGGGACCTGTGCCTGAACATGTGCTTCCTGAACTGGTCTGAAGGCTATACGTGGGACCGGGAACTCGTGAGGCTCATGGCCCAGCCCGGCGAGCGGCTTCCGGACACCTGGAAGTTCGCGTTCGACCCGGAGAAGCGTGGGGAGGAATTGGGCTGGGCCGCCGCCGACTTCGACGACAGTGCATGGGAGCCCACGGCCATCAATGGCCCGTGGGAGCAGCAGGCGGCGGGGAAGCGCTACCGCGAGGAGATGGGCACGGAGTATGATGGCCTTGCCTGGTATCGCAACCGATTTGAGCTTGTCCCCAGCGATGAGCCGCGGCGCGTCAGCCTGGTGTTCGGCGCGGTGGATGAGGCCTGTACGGTGTGGGTCAACGGCGTGAAGGTGCTGGATCGCCCCTATCCGTACCAGGGCAACATGAACTCCTGGCAGGAGGCCTTTGAGGTCGACATCACTTCCGCCGTGCGCCCAGGCGCGAATGTGCTTGCAGTGCGGGTGGAGGACAACTCGGGCGCCGGGGGCATCTGGAAACCCGTCTGGCTGATGGTGACCGAGGCTGCGGCCAGCAACGCCAGCAACCTGCTGGGGGACGGGACCTTCGAAAGCGGTCCGGGGCCTTGGAAGCCCCACGTCCAATGCGGGAAGTTTGAGCTGACCGTGGACGAGACCATCGCCCGCACTGGCAGCGCGTCGGCGCGCATCACCTGCTCCGAACTCGCACCGCCCGAGGCATTCGAGACCTATCGCACCCGGGCGTGGGCTCGTTGGCACACGTCCGCAAAAGTCGAACCAGGAAGGGCATACCGCCTGCGGGCATGGGTGAAAACCACGCCGGACTTCGCGGGCACGGTGCGAATCTGGGTGACCAACACCACGAAGGGGACAATGGAGGGGAAAATGCTCAACACTGGTGGACTGTGGCGACTCGTGACCATCGACAACGCAGTGGCCGCGGCGGATGGCCTGGGCGTCTACCTGAACCTGTATGACGCCGTGGGTACAGCGTGTTTTGATGATGTGGAACTGACGGCGGCGGCCGAATGAGTGGAGAATGACGAGAGAAGCACCGGTGCATTGGGTACAGGCACCGTCTCCGGATGATGCTCGGAGCCGGATGCCAGTCCCCCAATGCTCACGGTGAACAGCGGACAGGCAGGATTGCCTGTCCCACCGACGGCAACGACGAACGGCCGGCGCGCCACAGGTGCGCGCCCTACAAGCGGCACGCCGAACGGTTCGGCACGTTCCGGTTCGTCAGGCCTGCCCCTTGTAGACGATCACCCGGCTTGAGCGTCGTTCGAGGCGCAGGCGCAGGCCCTTCTGGTCCAGTTCGCTCCCATCCAGAACCCAGTTCTCCCCGGAATCCAGGTCCTCAAGCGTGTACCGCTCTTCAGGGTGGAGGCCCTGAAGCGCGAAGTCCCCGCAGTTCAGCGGACTGCCTTCGCGCCTGAAAGCCACCACCGCGCCTGCGTCGAGATCTGGTCGGTGCAACTGATACACAATCCATGCGTCGGGCATGGTCGAGCACGAAGTCAGCAGGTAGTACTCACCATACCAGAAGGGCTTGAGGCGGTAGTAATCCGCCAGCATCTTCCGGTGCCATTCCCACGGGTAGTCATCTCCCACCGTCTGCAGGCCGAACTCTCCCAGCGTGAACACGAGACCGGGAGCGAGTGCGCCGCGGAAGTGGTAGGTGTCCCCGGGGTGCGAGTTGGGCGGGCTGGTCGCGTGTAGGGGCACCCAGCACGACAGGCCCGTGCCATGCACCTGCACCGTCTCCGAGTTGGCATCCGGGAAGCAGTTGTAGTCGTTGCGCCACAGCGGAATGCTTCGGCCCAGGGTCTCCAGGTCGATGCGCCGGCCGCCGCTGGCGCAGTTATCGATGAGCAGGTGCGGGTGCCGGGCCCGCAGTTCATCCCAGAACGAATACAGGCCCTCGACATGCCGTATCTCATGAATGCCCTGCCGGTCGGGCTCATCGTTTCCCCGCCAGTACGGCAACGCGCTCATGTTGAAGTCCTGCCGATAACAGTCGATGCCAGCACTCTCGATCAGGCCACTGACTGTCTCCACAGCCCAGTTACGCGCGTCCGGGTTGCCCAGGTCGAGAAGCACATTTTCGCCCTGTTCGCGTTTCTTGCCGGGCAGGGAGAGGAACCATTCGGGGTGCTCGAGGGTCACCGGCGCACCATGCAGGGCTCGCTCAATCTCCACCCACAGCAGGAACTTCATGCCGGCCGCGTGAGCGGCGTCACTGATGGGACGCAGACCGTCCGGGTGCCGGTAAGGGTTCACGCGCCAGTCGCCTGCGGCCGATCCCCAGTCGCCCTCGAAGACGTTCGGGCACGGGTCGGTTCCCATCCCGTACCAGCCCGCGTCCACCCAGTAGTAGTCATACTCCAGCCCCTGGTCCTGGATGAACTGGATCAGCTTGATATGCTCCGCCGTGGGTGCGCCGCCCCAGCTCCCGTGGCAGGCAGGCGCCTGGATCAGCTCACCGTCGCAGCGCGGGCTGTGGTGAGCGAGCATGAACCCACGCAGCAAATTGTGGCCGCAGTCGGGCCGGTCGCGCCAGTAGAGGAGGGCGATGCGCGGAGTGCGAATGCGTTCCCCCGGCTTCAGGCGCAAGCGAGTGATCTCCATGCCGGCGCGCAGGTGAACGCTGTCGGGCGCGTTCCGCGTGATCTCAGCCGCCCACTGCCCGGTCCAGCCGATGGCGACCATCAGCCCGTCCGCGCCGGTGTCCAGGTTCATGAAGGGCAGCCACTCCACTGAAGAGCGCCCTTCCTGCCCCGAGACCATGCGGGTGTGAAAGTGGGGAACGTGAATGTTCCCCACTTCCTCCGCGGTGATCTGGAAGTCGTCCAGGCGCAGCGAGGTACCGCGCGAACGCCACAGCAGCGGCATCCCCTGGCAGGCCCAGTCGAGGTCCAGGGCCTGCACATCCTCCAGCAGCGGGCTGTCGCCGGCGCCGGTGTTCGTGATGTACAGAA
>JAGPGE010000754.1 GCA_018056145.1 Armatimonadota bacterium | reverse complement strand
GGCATACTGCCTGAGCAGTCCTCCTTCCGCACTCTGCCAATCTACCTTGTCCTCTTCCTCGCGTGGATCATCCGCGGTCTGGCCACGGTGGCGGGACAGTCGTACGAACTGGCGCCCAGCGTGCTCTTGGCCGGTCGGGCGCTGTCCGCGGGGGCCGAACTCGGCTCGATCCTGCTCATCTTCGCGCTGGGCCGTCTGTGGTCCGTGAGATCAGGCCTGTGGGCGGCAGGCCTCTACGCAGTGGCCCTCATTGCCGTGCGCGAGAGTCACTTCTTCACGCTGGAGCCGCTGGCTACCTGCCTCGCGCTGCTGTACGTGTACTGCGTGGCTCTCGCCGCGATCTCCCCGACACGGTACAGGTACGCGGTCGCCGGTTGCGCACTGGGTCTGGCTCTCTCCGTACGCATCTTCGCGTTGCCGCTGGCTGCGCTGATTCTCGTGGTTCTCTGGCGTGATGTGCTGGATGGCATGGTCAGCGGCGGGGATCACAAGCCCTTCGTGATGAAGCGCAGCGCCCGGATGCTTCGGGGATGGCTCGGAGGGATGGCGTTCCTGTGGATTCTCCCAATCCTCCTCTGGGGGATGAGCGGCTCGGCGATCAAGGCCTATACCCGCAATGCCCTCACAAGCACTGTCGCCGAAGCGAAGCTGGAATCCCATACTGCGGATTTCTGGCGGGCCCAGGTGGATTCGGTCTATCGTGGCGGTCTGCTGGTGCTTGGCCTGATCGCCGTTGCCGGCACCGGCGGCAGCCTGCTGGCGCTTCACCTGCTCACTGTGCACCGCGGCCCGCGCGCGTCCTTCGAGACCTACGCCCGGCTGCCTCGCATTGGCGCCTTCGCCGGCGGGGCGCTTGGCAGCTTCCTGATCCTGAACCCGGGAGCAGTGGTCAGCCCCTTCGGGTTCTGGGCGCCCTCGGGGCCTGACGCGCTCACGTGGGACCTGTTCATGTCTTCAGGGGTGCTCCAGCCGCCACCCTCGTGGGCGATCCACTTCCTGGGCACGCTCCCCTTCGTCTACCACGTGATGCACATCCTGCCCTTCGCTTGGGGGCCGCCGCTGGGCGTAATACTGCTGTCGGGGCTCATCTGGTCCGTGGCCCTGCTTACACGAAGCCGGACAGGTCGCATGTGGCCCGTTGCGATCACCGCCTGCGTACTCTTCCTGCTTCTCGGGGCACAGGGCGTCAAGCTGACGCGGTACGTCCTGCCTGTGACGCCCTTCCTCTGCATCCTCGCGGGAGGCTTCTGCGCTGCGCTGACCTCGCGGGATCGCGGGGTGGACGGAACCGCCTGGCGGTTTGTGCTCGGGGCTGTATGGGCGGTCTCAGCCCTTTGGTGCATCGCCTGCATCGGCATCTACGGCCGGGAGGATACCCGACTGCGCGCTACGGACTGGGTCAGGACCCACGTGGCATCGCAGCGCGGTCTGTATGAGCTGGACCGTGCGTGGAGCCATGATTCGGAACGCGAGCTGCTGGAGATCACCCGTCCCCGCCTGGAACGCTACAACCCTGCGCTCAAGGCTCACGACTTCCTAGAGGGGCCCCCGCCCACCGAGATCGTCGAAGAAAAGCGCGAGTACCTGGTGGACTCGCTCGATGACGCCGAGTATATCCTGATCACCGACAACAACCGGAACCGGCTCAGGCTCCTGCCCGGGAAGTTTCCGGTCATCAACGACTACTACGAGGATCTCTGGGCCGGGCGTCTCGGCTTCGAGCTCGCCGCACGCTTCGAGGACGGGCCCACCTTGTTCGGCATGCGGATCGACGATTCATGGGCCGAGCCGAGCTTCCGGTATGAGGACCACCCGTCCGTCTTCGTCTTCCGCCGCACCCGGGAGCCTTCCCTGCCGGCTCGCCATGCGGGCGAACCGGCGCTCCAATGAAAACCGGGCCAGCGCTTTCGCCGGCCCGGTCATGGTGTGCCGATCAGTACTGAACCCCGGTTGCGGTTACTCCCCGATCTCGAACTTGTAGCCCACGCCCCACACAGTCGCGAGGCTCCACGGCACGTCGCGACCCTCCTCCAGCTTCTTGCGCAGCCGCTTCACGTGTGTGTCGACCGTGCGCAGATCGCCGCCCGGCGGGCTGTATCCCCAGACATCCTCAACAATCTCCTCGCGGGTGAATACCCTGCGCGGCCGGGATGCCAGGTGGAACAGGAGGTCGAACTCCTTGGGCGTGAGATGCACTGCCTCGCCTTCGACGAGCACCGAGCGCGTCGGCATGTCGATCTCAATGCCGGGATAGCTGATCCGCTTCTTCTGGGCCGTGGCGCGTTCAGTGAGCACTGATCGACGCAGGAGAGCGCGCACCCGGGCCACAAGCTCCCGCGGGGCGAAGGGCTTGGCCACGTAGTCGTCAGCGCCTAGTTCGAGGCCGACGACCTTGTCCACCTCATCGTCACGCGCGGTGAGCATGAGCACCGGGATCTCGTGGCGCTGGCGGAGCCTGCGGCAGACTTCCAGGCCGTCGATTCCCGGGAGCATCACGTCTAGCAGCACGATGTTCGGCTGATCAAGCTCAATGAGTTCAAGCCCGCGCTCGCCCGTCTCCGCCTCGGTGACCTCGTACCCTTCCCGCCGCAGGAGTGTGCCTGCCAGGTCGCGATCGGACGGCGAATCATCGATGACGAGAACTTTATCTTTGTCTGGCATATGACCGTTTCCTTTCGGTACGCCGGCATGTGGGCCGCCAGGTGTACCCCCCGCCGAACCCGAAATATAGCATACTGTACGCATCTATGCAACGAAAAGGTCACGTAACCCTAGGTTAGCTAAGAAGCCTTCGCTTTCAGCGGAAATACCACCTGGGAGCATCAGTTTCGGAGCAATTCCATCTCTTCATCCCCCCATTTCGTGGATGATCGCCGCGAACCATGGGCGCTCCTGCCGGAGCACATAGCACATTTCCAGAATCATCGCATCTTTGGTGGGTAGCTAACCCCGGCTTTGGTACCCGCGGGGCTACTGTCTCATTCCCACGGTGGGAATGCCCGCGAAAAGCGGGTGGGGCATACTATCCGGGGGCGATCCCCTTATCGACCA